>NZ_QOBB01000027.1:0-118540 GCF_024704855.1 Burkholderia sp. HAN2018
CTCGCCCCGGTCACCGGTCTCGTCTCGACGGTCACGGGCGCACTCGGCGGCGCAGCAGGCGGCAGCGGCGGCCCGCTCGCCCCGGTCACGGGTCTGCTCGGTACCGTGACGGGCGCCCTCGGCAGCGCAACAGGCGGCGCCGGCGGCAGCAGCCCGCTCGCCCCGGTGACGAACGTCGCGTCCACGGTAACGAGCGCGGTCGGTGCCCCGGCATTGACCGGCGGCACGGGCGCCGTCACGAACTCGGGCTCGGCGTCGAATCCGCTCGCACCGGTCACGTCGCTGATCGGCGGCCTGCTCGGTGGCACGCACGGCAAGTAAACCAACATCCATCAATCGACAAGACAGCGAGGAGTCAATCATGTCCCAGCAACGTTCTCTCACGACAGCCGCCCTGCACCAGTGGCGCGTGCCCCTCACGGCCTTCGCCGCAGCCTGCCTGCTGGCCGCCTGCGGCGGCGGCGGCGTGAGTTCGCCGCCGACCAGCAGCAACAACAACCCCAGCAGCACGAGCGGTACACCGAGCACGAGCGGTACCAGCGGCACGTCCACCGGCACCAAGGGCGTCGTCAGCACGGTTGGCCAGACGGCCACCGACCTCGGCAGCACGGTCGGCAACATCACCGTGCCCGGCCTCAGCGACGGTGTGACGAAGGGCGTCGGCAGCACGCTCTCCAGCACGGGCACGATCGTCGGCGCAGCTGCCGATGCCGTGAGCAACGGGCTGGGACAGATCGGTACGACTAAGGATCCGGTCGGCACGACCGTCGCGGGCCTCGGCAACGTGGTCGGCGCGACGAGCAACACGGTGTCCGGCCTGAGCTCGACGGTCAAGGCGCTCGGCACGGGGCAACTCGCGCCGCTCGCGCCCGTCACGACCCCGGTCGGTACCGTGCTCGACACGGTGGCCAATGGCCTGACGGCTGCCGGCACGACGATCGGCTCGACGCTGTCGTCGGGCGCCGTGCATCAAGTGACGCAGCCGCTCAGCTCGGCGATCACGCCGCTCGTGATCACCGCGGGCCAGGTCACGCAACAGGTCGGCACGACGACCGGCCTCGGCCAACCCGTCTCGGGCCTGCTCGGCCAGGTCGGCGGCGCGATCAGTTCGGCCGGCAAGCAGGTTGGCGGCACATCGAGCCAGCCGCTCGTCGGCGACGTCGGTCAGCTCGTGACGGCGGTCGGCAACACCGTGACCAACGCGGGCGGCCTCGTCAACCCGAACGGCCCGAACGGCGCGGCGCCGATCCCCGGCCTGATCACGAGCCTCGTCGGCGGCTCGACGGCGACCGTGCAGAACGGCACATCGTCGGGTTCCGGCTCGACGAATCCGCTCGGCGGCCTGCTGTCGGGTCTCGGCTCGACGCCGCTCGGCTCGCTCACGGGTGCACTCGGCGGCGCGACCGGCGGTTCGGGCAGCAGCCCGCTCGCGCCCGTCACGGGCCTCGTCTCCACCGTTACCGGCGCACTGAGCGGTGCGGCGGGCGGTAGCGGCGGCCCGCTCGCCCCCGTCACGAATCTCGTGTCGACGGTGACGGGCACGCTCGGCGGCGCAGCGGGTGGCGCAGGCAGTGCAAACCCTCTCGCGCCTGTCACCGGTTTGCTGAATACTGTCACCGGAGCAGTTGGCGGCGCAGCGGGATCCGGGGGAGCGAGCCCGCTCGCGCCGGTCACGTCGCTGGTCGGCAGCGTCACGGGAACGGCAACGTCGGGCGGCGGCTCGACGGGCCTGCTGGCACCGGTAACGGGGTTGCTGGGTACGCTGGGTAGCGTTGGCAAGTAAAGGAGGACGGTCGCACCTTCGCAGCCGGAGCGGATGGTACGACCGTACAAACACAACCGGCATTGCGGCACGCGGCGCGCGGCACCCTGGTGTCGCGCGCCGGCATTACAAAGAAGACGAAAAGCAAGGCCTACGAGGAAGAACAATGAAATCCAGACTCGACAGATGGATGATGCTGCTCGCCGCCATCGCGGCAGCCAGCACGGCACAGGCACAAACGCGCGTCGGCGGTAACCCGCTCGACTCCCTGCCCCAGATCAACGCGCCGAAAACCGGCCCGAACGTAACCGTGCAGGTCGCGCCCCAGGCGCCGCAACTGCAGGAGTTGCTGTCGCGCCACCTGACACCGACGACATTCCAGGTCGAAGGCGTAAAGTCGGTACCGTTCGAGGAAATCTCGCGTCGCTTCACCCCCCTCGTCGGCAAGGACATCACGATCGGCGATCTGATCGAAACCGCCAACGGCGTGACGAAGCTTTACCAGGAACGCGGTTACGCGCTGTCGTTCGCGTTTGTTCCCGCGCAGACGTTCGAGAACGGTGTCGTGCGCATCACGGTTGTTGAAGGCTATGTGTCGGACGTCAAGGTCACCGGCAAGCCCGGGGCAATGGAATCGAAGATTCGCGCGATCGCAGCGCATATCACCGACGATCGCCCGCTGCGCCGCGCAACGTTCGAGCGCTACGTGAACACGTTCGGCCTCTTGCCCGGCCTCACGGTGAAGGCGAACGTACCACCGCCGCAAACCACCGACGGCGCCACGACGCTCGAACTTGCCGTCGACCGCAAGGCATTCAACGTCAGCACCGGTATCGATTTCAACCACCCGGGCGTACAGGGCCTCATCACCGCGACCGAAAACGGCCTCACGAAGTTCGGCGAGCAGCTGAGCATCTCCGCACTGGCGCCGCCGGGGCGTGACAAGCAGACCTACTTCGCGTTCAGCGGCGCGGTGCCCGTCGGCAGCAGCGGCCTGATCACGCGCCTCGATGCAAGCACCTATCGCGGCAAGCCTACTGACAATCCGGGCCTGCCGTCGTCCGTCCAACGCACCGTCAAGAACGAGAAGCTTGGTCTTTCGGCATCCTATCCGATACTGCTGAACAACCAGCGCAGCCTGCTCGGCACTGTGTCGGGTTATGCCGCACACAACGAAGACCGCTACCAAAGCCAGACCAACGGCAATACCCTCGAAAACCGGTCACAGGTCCGCGTGATGCAATTGCAGCTCGACTACACGAGCGTCGAACCGAAGCAGGTGCGAAAACTGAGCGTCAACGTCGCCAAGGCATTCGACATCCTCGGTGCATCGAAATCGCAGACTGGCGTGGTTAACGGTGTGGGGTTTACATACGCCGACCCGACGTCGCTGACCTTCGTCCGTACCGGCGCGACCTTCACGCAAACCAACGAATGGCCGTTCCGGATCGGCACGTCAGTCTCGCTGACCGGGCAATACAGCCCTGACTCACTGCCGACGTCCGAGCAGATCTCGTTCGGCTCGACGCGCTACGCGCTCGGCTATCAGCCGGGCGAAGCGTCGGGCGACTCGGGATGGGGGATGTCGCTGGAGGTCAACCGTGGCTTCACGCCGGGCTGGACGTATATGAAGTCCGTGACGCCGTACATCGCCTACGACATGGCGCGTGTGTACCTGCATTCAGGCACGCCGTCGCCCAACCGTATGTCGTCGGTCGGCATCGGTGTGCGTTTCACGGACAGCCGCTTCTACAGCCTCGACCTGAACGTCGCGAAGCCGGTGGGTGACGCGCCAGTCGAAAGCGCATCACGCAGCCCGCGCATCAACGCCGCATTCTCATATCAGCTCAACTGATCGGTCACCAAACAGCCCGCGCCACGCGGGCTGTTTCGATTAGAGTCCCCTCTATCAAACGTGGCGCGCGGTTTCACGTATTCTGGCGAAGCTCGCAACATGCCCGCCCCATGCAGACGGTCGTGCGGGCAAATCGAACACGACATGCAAAACAAGGAGGATGACAATGATTCAACTGACCCGCCCGTTGCGTGCAATCGCCATCACCGGCGCACTGCTGGCTTGCGCCACCCCCACGTTCGCACAGGCAGACAGCCCCATCGGCATGTGGCAGACGATCGACGACAACACCCATCAGCCGAAGGCACTCGTGCAGATCGCCGAGGACGGCGACGGTGCGCTGACCGGCAAGGTCGTCAAGGGCCTCGGCGCGAACGATACGCCTGATCGCCGCTGTACCGCCTGCACGGACGAGCGCAAGGATCAGCTGATCAAGGGCATGACGATCATCAAGGCGATGAAGAAGGAAGGCGACCACTGGGACGGCGGCAACATTCTCGACCCGGAGAACGGCAAGGTCTACAAGTGCAAGATGACGCTTGAAGACGGCGGCCAGAAACTCGTCGTGCGCGGCTATATCGGCGTATCGCTGCTCGGCCGTTCTCAGACCTGGGTTCGCCAACAATAACGCGGCGCGCGCTGAAACGCGCGGCTTAATGAAAAAACCGGCCTGACGATGAATTCGTCAGGCCGGTTTTCTTTTGGTGCGCGCGTTGGCGCAATCAACGCAGTAAACAGCGGACATCAGGCTGCGTGCTTCATCGCATCCGGCGCATAACCGCCTGGTGTGCGACCCACGGGTACCACGCCGCTACGCGCCTCCGCCGCCTTCGATTGCGTATGCTTGCGCATCCGCACCGACAATTCGTTGCACAGGTTCACGCCCGAGTCGCCGTAGAGTTCAC
The DNA here is from genome assembly GCF_024704855.1 of Burkholderia sp. HAN2018. Taxonomy (NCBI): domain Bacteria; kingdom Pseudomonadati; phylum Pseudomonadota; class Betaproteobacteria; order Burkholderiales; family Burkholderiaceae; genus Burkholderia; species Burkholderia sp. HAN2018. The sequence goes on from NZ_QOBB01000027.1 coordinate 4,523, forward strand.
GCATCACGCTCATCAGCGTGCCCGTCTCATGCCAGACCTTGAAGCGGCGATGGCACGTCTGATACGAAGGGTAACGGCGCGGCATCGCCGACCACGTTGCGCCGCTGTAGATGACCCAGAGCACGCCGTTCATCACGGCACGGGTATTGGCTAGCGGCCGGCCGCGCAACTCGGTGCGAGGCTGCATTTCGGGCAGAAGCGGCGCGACGCGGCGCCACTCGTGGTCGGTCAGATCGCGATACGGTGTCATGGACATCTCCAGCCTTGGTAACCATGACACAACGATATCGGCTCACCTCAACCGTGAATATAAGACAAGTCCGAAAATACCCCGAGATCGCCTGAATTTGACCGGAATTGACGTTTGAATACCGCCAATTGCCGGAAATCGCACTCAGGTCAGCGACGTATCGACGATGCGGCGCGGTGTTTCGAGATACTCCTTCGACTGCATCTCGACGATGCGCGAGACCGTACGCGCAAACTCGTTGGCCATCGGACCTTCGACGTACAACTGCTCCGCCGGCACCGCCGCGGACATCAGCAGCTTGACCTTGTGGTCGTACAGCACGTCGATCAGCCACGTGAAGCGGCGCGCCTCGGACGCCATCCGCGGCGACATCTGCGGCACCTCGGACAGCACGATCGCGTGGAACCGGCTCGCGAGTTCGAGATAGTCGTTCTGCGAGCGCGGGCCGCCGCACAGCGTCGCGAAATCGAACCACACGACGCCGTCCGCCTTGCGCAGCGCCTTCAGCTCGCGCTTCTCGATATGCAGGAGCGGGCTTTCATCGGGTACCGCCGCGAGCTTGCCGAACGCATGGCGCAGTTCGCGATCGGCGTCCGCGCCGAGCGGCGTGTGATACATCTTCACCTGCGCGAGCGTGCGCTGGCGATAATCCACGCCCGCGTCGACGTTCAGTACGTCGAGCTTGTCCTTGATCAGCGCAATCGCCGGCAGCATGCGGTCGCGATGCAGACCGTCCGGATACAGGTCGTCGGGATCATAGTTGGACGTCATCACGAACTGCACGCCGTTGTTGAACAGGCGGTCGAGCAGACGGTACAGGATCATCGCATCGGCAATGTCCGACACGTGGAACTCGTCGAAGCAGATCAGACGGTAGCGCTTCGCGATACGCCGCGCGAGTTCGTCGAGCGGATCGGCCTGCCCTTTCAGTTCCTCGAGCTCGCGGTGTACTTCGCGCATGAATTCGTGGAAATGCAGGCGCGTCTTGCGCTGCACGGGCACGACCGCGTAGAAGCTATCCATCAGGAAGCTCTTGCCGCGACCGACGCCGCCCCACATGTAGACGCCGCGCGGGAGGTCGGGATGATTGATGAGCTTCTTGAATGCGTTCGAGCGGCGCGCCTTGTACTCGACCCACTCGTCGAAACATTGCTGCAGGCGATCGACGGCCGCGCGCTGCGCGGGATCGGACTGATAGCCGCGCGTGGTCAGCTCGCGCGTGTAGTATTCGGTGACGTTCATCGGGCAAACCGGAAAAAACGAAGGCGGACGGGAAACCCCGCCCGCCCTCGTCATGAGACGGCTGCGCCGGCCGATGGCCGGCCGGCGCTATACCGCGCTCAGCTGTTCAGCGAGCGCTTGTCGACGGCGAGCGCCGCTTCGCGCATCACTTCCGACATCGACGGGTGCGGATGGCAGATACGGGCGATGTCTTCCGACGCCGCCTTGAATTCCATCGCCACCACGGCTTCCGCGATCAGGTCCGACGCGTTCGCGCCGATCACGTGCACGCCGAGCAGTTCGTCGGTCTTCGCATCCGCGATCATCTTCACGAAACCGTCCGGCGCGTTCATGCCGAGCGCGCGGCCGTTGATCGAGAACGGGAACTTGCCCGACTTGATCTCGCGGCCTTCCGCCTTCAACTGCTGCTCCGTCTTGCCGACCCATGCGATTTCCGGGTACGTGTAGATCACCCACGGAATGCAGTTGTAGTCGATGTGCGGCTTCTGGCCGTCGATCACTTCCGCGACCAGCACGCCTTCGTCTTCCGCCTTGTGCGCGAGCATCGGGCCGCGCACCACGTCGCCGATCGCGTAGACGTTCGGCACCGCCGTGCGGCAGTGGTCGTCCACGTCGATGAAGCCGCGCTCGTTCGCCTTCAGGCCGATTGCCTCGAGGCCGAGGTTGTCGGTGTTCGGCACGCGGCCGACCGACACGATCAGGCGGTCGGCGTCGAGCGTCTGCGCGTTGCCGTCCTTGTCCGTGTAAGCGATCGACACGCCGTCGGCGGTCGTCTTCACTTCGCCGATCTTCACGCCGAGATGGATGTCGAGGCCCTGCTTCTTGAACAGCTTGGCCGCTTCCTTCGCGAGCGCTTCGTCGGCTGCGCCGAGGAATGCCGGCAGCGCTTCGAGCACCGTCACTTCGGCACCCAGGCGACGCCACACCGAGCCGAGCTCGAGGCCGATCACGCCTGCGCCGATCACGGCGAGCTTCTTCGGCACCGAGTCGAACGTCAGCGCACCTTCGTTGTCCGACACGATCTTGTTGTCGACCGGGATGCCCGGCAGGTGACGCGCCTTCGAGCCCGTCGCGATGATCACGTTCTTCGCGGTGACGACTTCGGTTTCACCCTCGCCGCTCACTTCGATCTGCACGCCGGCGTCGGTCTTGCCGGTGAACTTGCCATGGCCCTTCAGCCAGGTGATCTTGTTCTTCTTGAACAGGAACTCGATCCCGCTCGTCATCTTCTCGACGATCGCGTCCTTGCGGCCGAGCATCTTCGCGACGTCGATCTTCACGCCGTCGACCGTGATGCCGTGGTCGGTCAGGTGATGCGACGCGTTCTCGAACTCTTCCGACGACGCGAGCAGCGCCTTCGACGGGATGCAGCCGACGTTCAGGCAGGTGCCGCCGAGCTTCAGCGCGCCGGCCGGGTTCTTCCACTTCTCGATACAGGCAACGGTCTTGCCGAGCTGCGCGGCGCGAATCGCGGCGATGTAGCCGCCGGGGCCGGCGCCGATCACGACGACGTCAAATTCCTTGGACATGACAATCCTTTCTACTTGTACGCCTGCACGTTCGCGCGCGGGCGCGAACGTGCAGAACGGGTCGATGCAGTGAGACTCGGCTTACAGGTCGAGCAGCAGGCGTGCCGGATCTTCCAGCGCATCCTTCATCGCGACGAGCGACAGCACGGCTTCGCGGCCGTCGATGATGCGGTGGTCGTACGACAGCGCGAGGTAGTTGATCGGACGGATCACGATCTGGCCGTTTTCAACGACCGGACGCTCCTTCGTCGCGTGCACGCCGAGGATTGCCGATTGCGGCGGGTTGATGATCGGAGTCGACAGCATCGAGCCGAACACGCCGCCGTTCGAGATCGAGAACGTACCGCCCGTCATTTCCTCGATCGACAGCTTGCCGTCCTTGGCCTTCTGGCCGAATTCGGCGATCTTCTTCTCGATCTCGGCGAGGCTCAGCTGATCCGCGTTGCGCAGGATCGGCACGACCAGGCCACGCGGCGAGCCGACAGCGATACCGATGTCGAAGTAGCCGTGGTAGACGATGTCGTTACCGTCGATCGACGCGTTCACGAGCGGGAACTTCTTCAGTGCGTGGACAGCGGCCTTCACGAAAAACGACATGAAGCCGAGCTTCACGCCGTGTTCCTTCTCGAACTTGTCCTTGTACTTGTTGCGCAGCTCCATGACCGGAGCCATGTTGACTTCGTTGAACGTCGTCAGGATCGCGTTGGTCTGCTGCGATTCGAGCAGACGCTCGGCGATACGCGCACGCAGACGCGACATCGGCACGCGCTGTTCCGGACGGTCGTTGAGCCACGTCGTCGCCGACGCCGGCACCTTCACTTCCGGCAGCGACGGCTTCGCCGCGGCCTTTGCCGGTGCGGCAGCCGGAGCGGCCTTCGGTGCGCTGCCTGCGGCCAGCGCGTCGCCCTTCGTGACGCGGCCGTCGCGGCCCGAACCTGCGACGTCGCCTGCCGACAGGCCCTTCTCGGCCAGCAGCTTCGATGCGGCCGGCGATGCCGTAGCCGAGCTCGATGCCGTTGCGGTAGCCGGCTGTGCTGCCGGTGCGGCTGCAGCAGGCGCTGCGGCCGGCTTGACTTCGGCCGCGCCCGCCGCGGCTTCGGCTGCACCTGCCTTCGCTTCCGTATCGATCGTAGCGATCAGTTGATCGGCAACGACGGTGTCACCGTCGTTCTGCAGCACTTGCGCGAGCACGCCCGCGGCCGGTGCCGGCACTTCGAGCACGACCTTGTCGGTCTCGAGTTCGATCAGGATTTCGTCCTGCGCGACTGCTTCGCCCGGCTTCTTCTTCCACTGCAGCATGGTGGCTTCCGAAACCGACTCCGAAAGCTGGGGGACTTTGACTTCTACGATAGCCATGTGATTTTCCTGGATGCTTAATCTGGGGTGTGACGAGGTTCGTGCGATTCCTTCGGCCGGTGCGGCGCGCAGCGCGCCCGGCGGGCCAAAGGAGACGGGAAAGCGCGCTGCGCCTTCCCGTTTCGCTTCCGTCGGTTATTTCGCGATCGATGCGCTCTTCAGGCGGCCGAAAGCACCTTCGATGAGGGCCTTCTGCTGCTCGTAGTGCTTCGCGTAGTAGCCAACCGCCGGCGAGGCCGAAGCCGGACGGCCGCTGTATGCCAGCTTCTGCCCTTCCTTCATGCCTTCCTTCAGGTGGTGCTCGACGTAGAACCAGGGGCCCTGGTTCTGCGGCTCGTCCTGCACCCAGACCACTTCAGTCGCGTTCTCGTACTTCTTCATTTCGGCTTCGAACTGCTTGTGCGCGAACGGATACAGCTGCTCGATACGGATGATCGCGACGTCGTTCGCCTTCGCTTCGCGGCGATGTGCGACGAGGTCGTAATACACGCGGCCCGAGCATGCCAGCACACGCTTGACCTTCTTCGCGTCGATGCCGCCGTCGGTTTCGCCCAGCACCGGCTGGAACGAACCCTTCGCGAGCTCCGACAGGTCCGACACGGCTTCCTTGTGGCGCAGCAGCGACTTCGGCGTTGCGACGATCAGCGGCTTGCGGAACAGGCGGATCATCTGGCGACGCAGCAGGTGGAAAATCTGCGCCGGCGTCGTCGGTTGAACGACCTGCATGTTGTGATCGGCACACAGCTGCAGGAAACGCTCGATACGCGTCGACGAGTGTTCCGGACCCTGGCCTTCGTAGCCGTGCGGCAGCAGCATCGTCAGACCCGACACGCGACCCCACTTCACTTCGCCCGACGAGATGAACTGGTCGATCACGACCTGCGCACCGTTGACGAAGTCGCCGAACTGGGCTTCCCACAGCACGAGCGTGTTCGGCTCGGCGGTCGAGTAACCGTATTCGAAGCCCAGCACCGCTTCTTCCGACAGCACCGAGTCGATCACCGTGAACTTCGCCTGACCGTCGGCGATGTTCTGCAGCGGCACGTACGTGCCGTCGTTCCAGCGCTCGCGGTTCTGGTCGTGCAGCACCGCGTGACGGTGCGTGAACGTGCCGCGGCCCGAGTCCTGGCCCGTCAGGCGCACCGAGTAGCCCGATGCGACGAGCGACGCGAACGCGAGGTGTTCACCCATGCCCCAGTCGAGCGGCTGGTCGCCACGCGCCATGTTGCGGCGGTCGTTGATCACGCGCTCGACGAGCGGGTGAACCTTGAAGTTTTCCGGGACCGTCGTGATGCGTTCGCCCAGGCGCTTCAGTTCAGCGAGCGGCACGGCCGTGTCGGCTGCATCCGTCCACTTGCGGTTCAGGAACGGAACCCAGTCGACCGCGTACTTGCTCTTGTAGTTCGACAGGACCGGATCGACCGTGTGGTGACCGTCGTCCATCGCCTTGCGGTACGCCTTCACGTAGTTGTCGGCGTCTTCCGCGGTGATCACGCCCTGCTGCACGAGCTTCTCGGCGTACAGCGCACGGGTGCCCGGGTGCTGTGCGATCTTCTTGTACATCAGCGGCTGCGTGACCGCCGGCGTGTCCTGCTCGTTGTGACCCAGCTTGCGGAAGCAGACGATGTCGATCACGACATCCTTGTGGAACTGCATCCGGTAGTCGATCGCGATCTGCGTCGCGAGGATCACGGCTTCCGGATCGTCGCCGTTCACGTGCAGCACCGGCGCCTCGATCATCTTGACGACGTCGGTACAGTACAGCGTCGAGCGCGCGTCGCGCGGGTCGGACGTCGTGAAGCCGATCTGGTTGTTGATGACGATGTGCAGCGTGCCGTGCGTGCCGTAACCGCGCGTCTGCGCGAGGTTCAGCGTTTCCATCACGACGCCCTGGCCAGCGAAGGCCGCGTCGCCGTGGATCTGCACCGGCAGCACCTGCAGGCCGTCTTCGTCGCCGCGACGGTCCATCCGCGCCTTCGCGGAACCTTCGACCACCGGGTTCACGATTTCGAGGTGCGACGGGTTGAACGCGAGCGACAGGTGGACCGGGCCGCCTTCCGTCGACACGTCCGACGAGAAGCCCTTGTGGTACTTCACGTCACCTGCCGGCAGGTCGTCGACGTGCTTGCCTTCGAATTCGGCGAACAGGTCGGCCGGCATCTTGCCGAGCGTGTTGACCAGCACGTTCAGGCGGCCGCGGTGCGCCATGCCGATAATGATTTCCTGCACGCCGCGCTTGCCCGCGTGCTGGACGACTTCGTCCATCGCCGCGATGAAGCTTTCGCCGCCTTCGAGCGAGAAGCGCTTCTGGCCGACGTACTTGGTATGCAGGTAACGCTCGAGGCCTTCGGCGGCCGTCAGGCGATTCAGGATGTGCTTCTTCTCGTCTGCCGAGAAGTTCGGCGTCGCACGGGTCGATTCCAGACGCTCCTGCCACCAGCGCTTCTGTTCCGGGTCGCTGATGTACATGTACTCGGCGCCGATCGTGCCGCAGTACGTGTCACGCAGGCCCTTGACGATGTCGCGCAACGAAGCCTGGTCGAAACCGAAATACAGGTTGCTTGCGCTGTACGTCTGGTCGAGGTCGCCTTCGGAGAAGTCGTAGAACGCGGGTTCGAGTTCGGGAATGGCGGGACGTTCGCGACGCTTCAGGGGATCGAGATTGGCCCATTGCGAGCCAAGGAAGCGATAAGCGCTGATGAGGGACTGCACGTGCACTTGCTTGCGCGCTGCAGCAAGGTTGGTGCTGCTTTCGCGCGGGATGAAGGCATTGGCCTTCGCACGCTCGGCGAACGATTCGACGATCGGGAAATGAGCGACGTCATTGGCATTCGAGCCGTCCGTTGCAGGCACGTTCTGCAGCGCGTCGAAATACTCTCGCCAGTTCTCCGGCACCGATGCCGGATTGTTGAGGTATGCATCGTACAGTTCTTCAACGTACGAAGCATTGCCGCCGAACAGATAGGAGTTCAGCTGAAACTGCTTCATTACATCTGACATTTTACGCTCACCTTTCTTCGAGCTTCTCGAGAAATAGCGGGTTACTCAACCTTCCGCGACACGGCCTGACCGTTTAGCGGATTGCGAATCAAGTCTTGCTTGGAAGGACCTAAAACTTGCGTGCGCGCAGCATATCACAGAACCGATACCGGAGTTCACGGCGAAATGTGCCTGAAAGCACCGCGCGACGGGGTTTTGCCGGATTGCCACAACCCGCGGGAACAGTGTTTTGCAGCGCACCCGATTGCACATCGGGCAGATGCAAAAAAGGCCACCCGAAGGCGGCCTTTCTCGTCCTGCACGGGAACGATCGATGCTTAGTCGACCGCGCCTTCGCGGCTCGCGCGACGACGCTCGTGCTCCTTCAGGAAGCGCTTGCGCAGGCGGATCGACTGCGGCGTCACTTCGACAAGCTCGTCGTCGTCGATGAATTCGACCGCGTACTCGAGCGACATCTGGACCGGCGGCACCAGGCGCACGGCTTCGTCGGTGCCCGACGCGCGCACGTTGGTCAGCTGCTTGCCCTTGATCGGGTTCACGACGAGGTCGTTGTCACGGCTGTGGATGCCGATGATCATGCCCTCATAGAGCGCATCGCCCGGCTTCACGAACATGCGGCCGCGATCCTGCAGCTTCCACAGTGCGTAGGCCACGGCAGCGCCGTCGTCCTGAGAGATCAACACGCCGTTGCGGCGCTCGAAGACCGAACCGTCCTTGACCGGTGCGTACGAGTCGAAGATGTGGCTCATCAGGCCCGTGCCGCGCGTGAGCGTCAGGAATTCGCTCTGGAAGCCGATCAGGCCACGCGCCGAGATCTTGTACTCCAGACGCGTGCGGCCACGGCCGTCCGATGCCATGTCGAGCATCTCGCCCTTGCGGCGGCCGAGCTCTTCCATCACGCCACCCTGGTGCTCGTCCTCGACGTCGACGGTCAGCAGTTCGTACGGCTCGTGACGCACGCCGTCGATTTCCTGCATCACGACGCGCGGACGCGACACGGCCAGCTCATAGCCTTCACGGCGCATGTTCTCAACGAGAATCGTCAGGTGCAGTTCGCCGCGGCCCGACACTTCGAACACCGTTTCGTCGCCGGTGTCCTTCACGCGCAGCGCGACGTTGTGGTTCAGCTCCTTCATCAGGCGGTCGCGGATCTGGCGGCTCGTGACGAACTTGCCTTCGCGGCCGGCGAGCGGCGACGAATTGACGAGGAAGTTCATCGTCAGCGTCGGCTCGTCGACGGTGATCATCGGCAGCGCTTCCGGCGTATCGACCGCGCAGATCGTCGCGCCGATGCCGACGTCTTCAATACCGTTGATCAGCACGATGTCGCCCGCTTCGGCGGATTCGACCTGCACGCGCTCGAGGCCCGTGAACGACAGCACCTGGTTGATCTTGCGGTTCAGCACTTCGCCTTCCGGGCCAAAGCGCATCGCGACCGGCTGTCCCGGCTTGATGCGACCGCGCGTGATGCGGCCGACGCCGATCCGGCCGACGTACGTCGAATAGTCGAGCGACGTGATCTGCAGCTGCAGCGGCGCGTCCGGATCCGCCGGACGGACCGGCACGTGCTCGAGGACTGCCTCGAACAGCGGGCGCATGTCGCCTTCGCGCGCGGCCGGGTCGAGCGACGCATAGCCGTTCAGGCCCGATGCGTAGACGATCGGAAAATCGAGCTGCTCTTCGGTTGCGCCGAGCTTGTCGAACAGGTCGAAGGTCTGGTTGATGACCCAGTCGATCCGCGCACCCGGACGGTCGATCTTGTTGACGATGACGATCGGCTTCAGGCCGAGCGCCAGCGCCTTCTTCGTGACGAAGCGCGTCTGCGGCATCGGGCCCTCGACCGCGTCGACGAGCAGCAGCACCGAGTCGACCATCGACAGCACGCGCTCCACCTCGCCGCCGAAGTCCGCGTGCCCCGGCGTGTCGACGATGTTGATGTGCGTGCCTTCGTACTCGACCGCGCAGTTCTTCGCGAGAATCGTGATCCCGCGCTCTTTTTCGATGTCGTTCGAGTCCATCACCCGCTCCGCAACCTGCTGGTTCTCGCGGAAGGTGCCGGACTGGCGGAGCAGTTGGTCGACGAGCGTGGTCTTGCCGTGGTCGACGTGGGCGATGATGGCGATATTGCGAAGGGCGCGGGTCATAGAAACCTGGAAATCGTTTGAACGCGCAAAAGCGCCCGCTCGTTTTTCACGGGCGCGCGCATTGCAGCTTGGAAAGCCGCAAATTATAGCACGTGAGAATGTCGGCAACCGACGGGCACGTTGCAACGCAGCAGGCAGGCCGGCGCACCCTCCTCTCGAACGCACCAATCCGTCGAAACCCGTGTCGCCGTCGGGCACAAAAACCTTATTGATATGAGGGATTTTTGAGACGCAAAGCGCGCCCCTTGCCGTTCGATTAACATTTGCCGCGGCAAGCAACTGTGCCTATACTGCTGCCTAGTCAACTATTGCAGCTTCAGGGTTTTATGTCGGATTCTTCTACCCCATCCCCCGTTTCGCCGCTGTCCTCGTACCAGATGAACGACAGCGTCGGTTATCTGATGTCGCGCGTGAAGTCGGTGATGACCAACCTCGTCACGCAACGCACGCAGGAAGAGCTCGGCATCACGGGCACGCAGGCGAGCATGCTGTTCATGATCGCGGTCGGCAAGTGCTCGACGGCCGCCGAGCTTGCCCGCGAGTACGGGATCGACGCGAGCGCAGTCACGCGCCTGCTCGACCGGGTCGAGAAGCGCGGCCTGCTGTCCCGTGTCCGCAGCATCGAGGATCGACGTGTCGTGCGCCTCGAGCTGACCGACGAAGGCCGTGCGCTCGCCGAACGGCTGCCGCCGATTTTCCGCAGCGTGCTCGACCAGGTGCTGGACGGGTTCACGCCGGAAGAAGTCGGGTTCCTGAAGAGCATGCTGCGCCGCATTCTCAGCAACTATTGCGAGACCGCCGGCGGCAGCATCACGTAATAGTTGCCATAACAATTACTTTTGACAGATTAATGTAAGGAAATCCTTGCAGTGTCCATCATTCATTCCGAGTCAGGGATCAGCGCGATGAAATCCTCCCCGTTGTCCGTGCGCGCCGGGTCGTGCCGCACCGCCGTCGCCGTCGCGGTCGCCGCACTGGCGCTGGCGGGCTGCGCGAACTACATCGGCATCAAGAGCGACAAGCAGATCGCCCCCGCGTCGCAATTCGAATCCGCCCAGAGCCTGCCGGCCCAGGGCGGCCAGTGGCCGGCGCTCGACTGGGCCAGCCAGTTCGGCGATCCGCAGTTGCCGAAGCTGATCGACGAAGCCCTGCAGGGCAATCCGTCGATCGCGCAGGCACAGGCGCGCATCGCAAAGGCGTCGTCGTACATCGAATCGTCGCGTTCGAACCTGATGCCCAAGGCGGAAGCCAGCTATTCGTGGACGCGTGAGCTGTATTCGTCGAACGCGCTGTTCCCGCCGCCGTACGGCGGCCAGTGGTACAGCGAGAACAACGCGCTCGCGAGCGCGTCGTGGGAACTCGACCTGTGGGGCAAGAACCGCGAGCGCCTGCACACCGCCGTGTCGCAGGAAAAGGCGGCCGAAGCCGACATGCAGCAGGCACGCATCACGCTCGCGTCGTCGGTCGCACGTACCTACAACTCGCTCGCGCAGCTCTATGCGCTGCGCGATATCGCCCAACGCGAGATCGCCAACCGCGAGACGGTCGGCAAGATCACCGACGGCCGCGTGTCGGCCGGCCTCGACACCAACGTCGAACGCCAGACGGCCCGCGGCAATATCGCGACGACCCAGGCTTCGCTGTCCGATCTCGATGGGCAGATCACGACGGTGCGCTACCAGCTCGCGGCACTGCTCGGCAAGGGCCCGGATCGCGGGCTGCAGATCGCGGCGCCCGTGATGAACCCGAGCGGCGATGTCGCACTGCCCGGCAATCTGCCGGCCGATCTCGTCTCGCGCCGCCCCGACATCGTCGCCGCGCGCTGGCAGGTCGAAGCCGCGATGCACGACGTGAAGGAAGCGAAGGCCGAGTTCTACCCCGACGTGAACCTTGCGGCCGGTTTCGGCTTCGATGCGTTCGGCTGGGGCAAATTCCTGAACTTCGCGAGCCGCCAGGCGCAATTCGGCCCGGCGATCCACCTGCCGATTTTCGACGCCGGCGCGCTGCGCGCGCAGCTCAAGGGCCGCTACGCGGACTTCGACCTGTCGGTGGCGAACTACAACCAGACGCTGATCAGCGCGCTGAACGACGTCGCGACGCAGGTCGCGTCGATCCGCGCAGTCGATCGCCAGATGGGCGATGCGCAACGCGCCCTCGACGCATCGACGCGCGCATACGACCTCGCGGTCATCCGCTACAAGGCCGGCCTGTCGCCGCAGCTGCAGGTGCTGACCGCGGACAGCAACCGCCTCGCATCGGAGCAGACGGTGACCAACCTGAAGATGCGCCGGCGCGACATGCAGCTTGCACTGATCAAGGCGCTCGGCGGCGGGTTCGACGCGACCGGCACGCCGCTTGCCGCGCCCGATGCCGACAAGCCGACAAAACAGGCCGCCAACTGATCCGGCGCCACCACTACGCAGACACTCGAAATAACGGACGGAGAAAATCGCCATGAGCGACCAACAAAACGCCGCCAGCGCGCAGCCGCAGAACAACGGCAAGCGCAAACGGATGATGACGCTGCTCGTCGCGGTCATCGTGATCGCGGCCATCGCGTATGGCCTGTACTACTTCCTCGTCGCCCGCTTCCATGAAGGGACCGACGACGCGTACGTGAACGGCAACGTCGTGCAGATCACGCCGCAGGTCACCGGCACCGTGATCGCGGTGAAGGCCGACGACACGCAGACGGTGAAGGCCGGCGATCCGCTCGTCGTGCTCGACCCGGCCGACTCGCAGGTCGCGCTGCAGCAGGCCGAAGCCAATCTCGCGCAGACGGTGCGCCAGGTGCGCGGCCTGTTCGTCAACGACGACCAGTATCGCGCGCAAGTCGCACTGCGCCAGTCCGACCTGTCGAAGGCCGAGGACGACCTCCGTCGCCGCGTGGCCGTCGCGCAGACGGGCGCCGTGTCGCAGGAAGAAATCTCGCACGCACGCGACGCCGTGCGCGCCGCCCAGGCATCGCTCGACGCCTCGCAGCAACAACTCGCGTCGAACCGCGCGCTGACCGCAAACACGACGATCGCATCGCATCCGAACGTGATGGCCGCAGCCGCGAAGGTTCGCGACGCGTACCTGGCGAACGCGCGTAACGTGCTGCCCGCACCGGTCACCGGCTATGTCGCGAAGCGCTCGGTGCAGGTCGGCCAGCGCGTGTCGCCGGGCACGCCGCTGATGTCGGTGGTGCCGCTGAACGCAGTGTGGGTCGATGCGAACTTCAAGGAAGTCCAGCTCAAGCACATGCGCATTGGCCAGCCGGTCGAACTGACGGCCGACATCTACGGCTCGTCGGCGGTTTACCACGGCAAGGTGGTCGGCTTCTCGGCAGGTACGGGCTCGGCGTTCTCGCTGCTGCCGGCGCAGAACGCGACGGGTAACTGGATCAAGGTCGTGCAGCGCCTGCCGGTGCGGATCGAACTCGATCCGAAGGATCTCGCCAAGCACCCGCTGCGCATCGGCCTGTCGATGCAGGTCGACGTGGACATCAAGGACGAACGCGGCGACCAGCTCGTAAACGCACCGAATACCGTCTACGAGACCAATGTGTTCGCGAAGTACGGCGACGAAGCCGATGCCGAAATCGCCCGCATCATCGCCGAGAATGCCGGCGGCAACGCACCGGCGCCGGCTGCGGCGAAGTCGAATGCCGTCGCGAAGATGATGTAACTGCTCCGACTCCGGAAAGACAACCGACATGGCACAGGCACCTGTCTCTCACCCGCCCTTGCAGGGCGGGCAGCTCGTGATCGGGACGATCGCGGTATCGCTCGCGGTGTTCATGAACGTGCTCGACACGTCCATCGCGAACGTCGCGATCCCGACCATCTCGGGCGACCTCGGCGTGTCGTCCGACCAGGGCACGTGGGTCATCACGTCGTTCGCAGTCGCGAACGCGATCTCCGTGCCGCTCACCGGCTGGCTGACCGACCGCTTCGGGCAGGTTCGCCTGTTCCTCGCGTCGATCATCCTGTTCGTGATTTCGTCGTGGATGTGCGGGCTCTCGCCCAACCTGCCGTTCCTGCTTGCGTCGCGCGTGCTGCAAGGCGCGGTGGCAGGCCCGATGATTCCGCTGTCGCAAGCGCTCCTGCTGTCGAGTTATCCGCGCGCCAAGGCGCCGATGGCGCTCGCGCTATGGGCGATGACGACGCTGATCGCGCCCGTTGCCGGCCCGATTCTCGGCGGCTGGATCTCGGACAACTACTCGTGGCCGTGGATCTTCTACGTCAACATCCCGGTCGGCATCGCCGCCGCCGCCGCGACGTGGGCGATCTACCGCAATCGGGAATCGGCCGTGCGCCGCGCCCCGATCGACGGCGTGGGCCTCGCGCTGCTGGTCGTCTGGGTCGGCTCGCTGCAGATCATGCTCGACAAGGGCAAGGATCTCGACTGGTTCGCGTCGACGACCATCATCGTGCTCGCGCTGACCGCCGTCATCGCGTTCGCGTTCTTCGTCATCTGGGAACTGACTGCCGAGCACCCGGTCGTCGACCTGTCGCTGTTCCGCATGCGGAACTTCACCGGCGGCACCGTCGCGCTGTCGATCGGGTACGGCCTGTACTTCGGCAACCTCGTGCTGTTGCCGCTGTGGCTGCAGACGCAGATCGGCTACACGGCGACCGACGCCGGTCTCGTGATGGCGCCGGTCGGGCTGTTCGCGATCCTGCTGTCGCCACTCACCGGGAAGTACCTGCCGCGCACCGATCCGCGCTTTATCTCGACGGCGTCGTTCCTGACGTTTGCGCTGTGCTTCTGGATGCGGTCGCGCTACACGACGGGGGTCGACGAATGGTCGCTGACGCTGCCGACGCTCGTACAGGGCATCGCAATGGCCGGCTTCTTCATCCCGCTGGTATCGATCACGCTGTCGGGCCTGCCCGGCCACCGCATTCCCGCGGCATCGGGCCTGTCCAACTTCGTGCGGATCATGTGCGGCGGCATCGGCACGTCGATCTTCCAGACGGCCTGGGACCATCGCAACAACTTCCATCACGCGCAACTGGTCGAGCAGGCGAACGTCTACAACCCGACGTTCAACCAGGCCGTCACGCAGATGGGCAACCTCGGGCTGACGCGGGACCAGGCACACGGGCTGATCAACAATCTGGCCACGCAGCAGGCCGCGCAGCTCGGCGTGAACGACCTGTTCTACATCTCGGCGGCGATCTTCGTGCTGCTGATCGGGCTGATCTGGATCACGAAGCCCGAGCGCTCGGGCGGCGGCGATGCAGGTGCCGCGGCATCGGCTGCACACTGAATACGCTGCCTGGACGCAAACAAAAAGCCCCGCTTCGTGAAGCGGGGCTTTTTCATTCCGACGGGCGCGCGTTCGCGCGGCTGCGTCAGGCTGCCGTGACGACGAGCCGCTCCGGCGCCAATACGCCGTTTGCCTTGCGGGCCACGCCGAGCAGGCGGGTCGCGTCGTAGACGCGCACACGCCCGCCTTCGGTCGCGTCGATCGGGTCGAGCGACGACAGCGGCAAACGCTGCCCGTGCAGGAACCGCTTCGCGCTGGTTTCATCGAGACGAACCAGCGGAAACGTCGACAGCAACGCATCGACCGGCTGGAGCCACGCATCACGTGCCGCTTCGTCGGCATCGGACAGCGCATCGAGCGTTACCGCATGCTCGAGCGTCAGCGCGCCGACGCCCGTGCGCCGCAGCATCGTCAGATGCGCACCGCAACCGAGCGCCTCGCCGATATCCTCTGCCAGCGTGCGCACATAAGTGCCCTTGCTGCAGGTCACGCGAAACGTCACGTCAGGCAGGTCGCACGCGAGCAGGTCGAGGGCGAGGATCGTCACGTTGCGGCCCTCGCGCTCGACGGTTTGCCCCGCGCGCGCATATTCATACAGCGGTTTGCCATCGCGCTTGAGCGCCGAATACATCGGCGGCACTTGCACGATCTCGCCGGTGAAGCGCACCAGCGCGGCTTCCACCGCCGCACGGTCGCATTCGACGGGGCGCGTGTCGATCACCTCGCCTTCCGCGTCGCCGGTAGCCGTACGCTGGCCGAGACGCATCGTCGCTTCGTAGGTTTTGTCCGCTTCGAGCAGATCCTGCGAGAACTTCGTCGCCTCGCCGAAACACAGCGGCAGCAAACCCGAAGCCAGGGGATCGAGCGTACCGGTGTGACCGGCTTTCTTCGCGAGCAGCAGCCGCTTCGCGCGAATCAGTGCATCGTTGCTCGAAAGGCCGACCGGCTTGTCGAGCAGGAGGACGCCGTCCAGCACGCGCCGGGGCACGCGCGGACGTTGGGATGCTGCAGTCGTCATAGGCCGGTCGAGCTCAATCGTCCTTGTTAGCCGTGTCGGCCTCGTCGTCGTCTTTCGCGCGCGTCGAGTTCGCTTCCTTGATCAGGCGCGACATTTCCACGGCCTTCTCGATCGTCTGGTCGTAGTGGAAATGCAGCGTCGGCACCGTATGGATGTGCAGGCGCTTGAACAACAGGTTGTGCAAGTGACCCGACGCGTGGTTCAGCGCTTCCTGCGTCTTGGCCGGATCGCCGATCAACGCGGTGAAGTAGACCTTCGCGTGCGCATAATCCGGCGTGAGTTCGACGCTCTGGATGGTCACGATGCCGATGCGCGGGTCTTTGACCTCGCGCATGATGAGTTCGGACAGATCGCGCTGAATCTGGTCAGCGATCTGCACGTTGCGATTGGGGGAAGTACGTTTCCTGGACATGATCGATCCGTGATCCGTTTATCAGGATGAAGCGGCGGCCAGTGTTGGCGCGCCACCATGAAAATGGGCGGGACAGGCCCAAGCCTGCCCCGCCCATGAGCCGATGCGCGAGGATTACAGCGTACGCGCGACTTCGGTCACTTCGAAGACTTCGAACTGGTCGCCTTCGATGACGTCGTTGAAGTTCTTCACCGACATACCGCACTCGAAGCCTTGCTTCACTTCCTTCACGTCGTCCTTGAAGCGCTTCAGCGATTCGAGTTCGCCCGTGAAGATCACGACGTTGTTGCGCAGCACGCGAACCGACGACGAGCGCTTGACGATACCGTCCGTGACCATACAGCCGGCGACCGTGCCGACCTTCGGCACCTTGAACACCTGGCGCACCTCGACCATGCCGGTGACGACTTCGCGCTTCTCCGGCGCCAGCATGCCCGACATTGCCGCCTTCACCTCATCCACTGCGTCGTAGATGATGTTGTAGTAGCGGATGTCGATGCCGTTCGCTTCGGCCAGCTTGCGCGCCTGTGCATCCGCACGCGTGTTGAAGCCGATGATGACAGCCTTCGATGCCGTTGCGAGGTTGACGTCGTTTTCGCTGATGCCACCCACCGCGCTGTGCACGATCTGCACGCGCACTTCGTCGGTCGACAGCTTGAGCAGCGACTGCACGAGCGCTTCCTGCGAGCCCTGCACGTCCGCCTTGATGATGAGCGGCAGGTTCTGCACTTCGCCTTCGCCCATCTGCTCGAGCATGCTTTCCAGCTTCGCGGCCTGCTGCTTCGCCAGCTTCACGTCGCGGAACTTGCCCTGACGGAACAATGCGATTTCACGCGCCTTGCGCTCGTCCGGCAGCACGATCACTTCCTCGCCCGCGCCCGGCACTTCCGACAGACCCTGGATTTCGACCGGGATCGACGGGCCGGCTTCCTTCGTCGGCTTGCCGTTTTCGTCGAGCATCGCGCGCACGCGGCCGTAGGCCGTACCCGCCAGCACGATGTCGCCGCGGTTCAGCGTACCGGACTGCACGAGGATCGTCGCGACCGGACCCTTGCCCTTGTCGAGCTTCGCTTCGATCACGATACCCTTGGCCGGCGCTTCGACCGGTGCCTTCAGCTCCAGCACTTCCGCTTGCAGCAGCACGTTCTCGAGCAGATCGTCGATGCCCGCGCCCGTCTTTGCCGACACCGGCACGAACGGCGAATCGCCACCGTATTCTTCCGGCACGACGCCTTCCGCGACCAGTTCCTGCTTGACGCGATCGGGGTTCGCTTCCGGTTTGTCGATCTTGTTGATCGCGACGACGATCGGCACACCACCCGCCTTCGCGTGGGCAATGGCTTCCTTCGTCTGCGGCATCACGCCGTCGTCGGCTGCCACCACCAGCACCACGATGTCGGTCGCCTTCGCGCCGCGTGCACGCATTGCCGTGAACGCTTCGTGACCCGGCGTATCGAGGAACGTGATGACGCCACGCGGCGTATCGACGTGATACGCGCCGATGTGCTGCGTAATGCCGCCCGCTTCGCCTGCGGCAACCTTCGCGCGGCGGATGTGGTCGAGCAGCGAGGTCTTGCCGTGGTCGACGTGACCCATCACCGTGACGACCGGCGGACGCGGCAGTTGCTCGGCGTCGGTACCGGTTTCGCCTTCGACGAGCAGCGCTTCCGGATCGTCCAGCTTCGCGGCAACCGCGCGGTGGCCCAGTTCCTCGACGACGATCATCGCCGTTTCCTGGTCCAGCACCTGGTTGATCGTGACCATCTGGCCCATCTTCATCATCACCTTGATGACTTCGGAGGCCTTGATCGACATCTTGTGCGCGAGATCGGCAACCGACACGGTTTCCGGCACGTGCACTTCACGGACGATCGGCTCGGTCGGCGCCTGGAAGGACGATGCACTGTCCTGGTGACGGCCACGGCCCTTCGGGCCGCCGCGCCAGCCGCGGTCGACGCCGCCGCTCGAATCGCCGCGCGTCTTGATGCCGCGACGCTTCGACGCGTCGTCCTGCCAGCCGCCCTTGCCTGCGCCCGGCTTCTTGTTGCGGTCGCCCGCGCCTGCCGGCGCCTGCGTCGTTGCCGGTGCCGCACCGGCCGGCTTCTTCACGGCCGGACGCGCCTGCGCACCTTCCGGCTTTGCCGGCTTGTGCAGCGTGCCCTTCGCTTCGGCCGGCTTCGGCGGCTCGACCGGCTTCGGCGGCTCGACTGCCTTGACGACGGCCTTGCGCGGCGTGTTCATCATCTCGCGAATCGCACGTGCTTCGGCTTCTGCCGCCGCACGGCGCTTGCTGATCTCTTCCTGCTCGGCGCGCGCCTTGTCCGCTGCCTCGCGGGCAGCGTCTTCAGCCTTCTTCGCCGCTTCGCGCTGCGCCGCACGTTCGGCGGCTGCGCGCGCCTCGTCCTGCGCGGACTGCGCCGATTGCGGAGTCTCCGCTTCCTGTTCGGCTGCAGCAGCCTGCTGTGCGGCTGCCTGCTGCTGTGCCGCCGCAGCTTCGGCCGCGGCACGCTTCGCCGCCGCTTCTTCCTCGGCGCGACGACGCTCGGCTTCGGCCGCTTCCTCGCGGGCACGACGTTCCGCTTCCTCGCGCTCGAGGCGCTCCTGACGCTCGCGCAGTTCCTGCGCCTGCTTCTCGAGCAGCTCGGCCTCGCGGCGCGCTTCTTCCTCGCGACGCTTCAGTTCTGCATCGTCGTCCGCTTCGGCGACCTGCGCCTGACCCTGTTCCGCACCTTCGGCCACGTCGTCGCGCTTGACGAACGTACGCTTCTTGCGGACCTCGACCTGAATGGTGCGAGCCTTGCCCGTCGCGTCAGATTGCTTGATCTCCGACGTATGCTTGCGGGTCAGCGTGATCTTGCGCTTGTCGCCGTCGGTTGCGCCGTGCGACTTGCGCAAATGATCGAGCAGACGCGCCTTGTCCGTTTCGGACAGCGCATCGTCTTCACTCGCTTTCTGGACGCCCGCTGCCTGCAGCTGTTCGAGCAGCACACCAGCAGGCATTTTCAGTTCCGCGGCAAATTGGGCTACGTTGTTACTCGCCATTCATTCCTCTTAGTGCAAGGACCGATTCCTTGCGGTTAGCATCGGGTCAGGCCATACGGCCGCCATCAAATCAGTGCGCCATGGTCATTTCTCACTGGAACCAGTGTTCACGTGCTTTCATGATCAACGCCTTAGCGGCATCCTCTTCCATCCCGGTCATGTCGACCAGTTCATCCACAGCCAGCTCGGCGAGATCGTCGCGCGTCTGCACGCCGTGTTCGGCCAGCTTCGCGAGCAGCTCCGGCGTAATGCCGTCGAGGCTCTTGAGATCCAGCGCTGCGTTCTCGACCTTTTCTTCGTTCGCGATCGCCATCGTCAACAGCGCGTCGCGTGCGCGGTTGCGCAGTTCGTGCACGGTGTCCTCGTCGAACGCCTCGATTTCGAGCATTTCGTTGAGCGGCACGTACGCGATCTCTTCCAGACTCGTGAAGCCTTCGTCGATCAGGATGTCGGCAACTTCTTCGTCGACGTCGAGACGCGCCATGAACAGCGCACGCAGCCGGTCGCGCTCTTCCCCCTGCTTCAGGGCGGATTCGTCCGGCGTCATGATGTTGATCTGCCAGCCGGTCAGTTCGCCAGCAAGACGAACGTTCTGACCGCTGCGGCCGATCGCGACAGCCAGCTCGTTCTCGTCGACGACGACGTCCATCGAGTGCTTTTCTTCATCGACGACAATCGACTGGACAGCTGCCGGCGCGAGCGCGCCGATCACGAACTGGGCGGGATCCTCCGACCATAGCACGATGTCGATGTTTTCGCCACCGAGCTCGTTGCGCACGGCCTGCACTCGGGAACCGCGGATACCGACGCAGGTGCCGATCGGATCGATCCGCTTGTCGTACGCGATGACGCCGATCTTGGCGCGCACGCCCGGGTCGCGGGCAGCCGCCTTGATCTCGAGCAGGCCCTGCTCGATTTCCGGCACTTCCATCTCGAACAGCTTCATCAGGAACTCGGGCGCCGTACGCGACAGTTCGATCTGCGGGCCGCGCGCGGTGCGGTCGACCTTCGCGATGTACGCACGCACGCGGTCGCCCACGCGCAGGTTTTCCTTCGGGATCAGCTGATCGCGGCGCAGCAGCGCCTCGACACGGCCCGATTCGACGATGAAGTTGCCCTTGTCGAGGCGCTTCACCGTACCCGTCATGATCTTTTCGCCACGTTCGAGGTAATCGTTCAGGATCTGCTCGCGCTCGGCGTCGCGCACCTTCTGCAGGATCACCTGCTTCGCGGCCTGCGCGCCGATGCGACCGAACTCGATCGACGGAACGGGTTCCTCGACATATTCGCCGACTTCGACGTCGGGCTTCTGCTCACGCGCTTCGAACAGCAGGATCTCGCGATCCGGCTCCTGCAAGCCTGCCTCGTCGGGCACGACGAGCCAGCGACGGAAGGTTTCGTGCTCGCCGCTTTCGCGATCGATATGGACGCGGATTTCGGCGCCTTCGTCGAACAGCTTCTTGGAAGCAGATGCGAGCGCGGCCTCGAGGGCGCCCAGCACCACATCCTTGTCGACGTTTTTCTCGCGCGCCAGCGCATCCACCAGCATCAACACTTCGCGACTCATTATTTGCGGCTCCTAAAGTCAACTTGCGGAATCAGGCGGGCTTTGTCGATATCGGCCAGCGTGAAATCCAGCATGGCCGCCTCGCCCTTCTTCCTCTCAAATTCCAAACCGATCGTTTCGCCATTCGGCGCGTGCAGAATGCCCCGGTACGTCTTGCGCCCGTCCAGCGGCTTTTTCAAGGTCACGGAAACTTCGCTGCCGGCGAAGCGCTCGAAGTCGGCCAGCTTCTTCAACGGGCGGTCGAGCCCCGGGGACGAGACTTCGAGCCGTTCGTAATCGATGTTTTCGACCGTCAAGACGTGCTGGAGCTGACGCGTGACCTTTTCGCAATCTTCGAGCGAGATGCCGGCAGGCTGATCGATATAGATGCAAAGCATGCCGCGCCCAGTGCGCTCGAGATCCACCAGCTCGTAACCGAGCCCGGTGACCGTGGTTTCTATCAGTTCCGTCAGTTGCACAGTGTCCTCTCAGGTGTTCGCGCCCGCCGCTCGCGAATTCACCCGCGGGCGCGCGCCTTAGCCGGCGCAGGAAGCGCTACCCGAGATGCCTAACCGTTTCAGCAAAAAAAAATGGGCGGAACGCCCATCTTCTTACTGGTGGTCGCACCTGAGCCGCACATTGAATCCGTACGCCCAGCGACTCCGCGATTATAGCGATTTTTGGCGCAAACGCCAAGCCAGCCGGTAAAAGCAGCGTGTCGCCCGCCTTTACCGACCCAAAAATGCGAAATCGGGTTATCCGATCAGCCAGCACCATCCTGCCAGGCCGGAGATCGGTCATGCCGGCTGCGACGCAGCGGCACGCAATATATATACAGTCGAAAGCGATCGGCGCAATACGCCGTGCCGGCAAAATCGGCGGGATGCCGATCGGGCCGGCACGCCGGCGGCTTTGCGCCGCCGTGCGCCAACATGTGTTTAGCGGCTGCGCGTACGACTGCGCTGCTGACGCTGGCCGCCGCCGCGCGGACCGCCGCCGTTGCCGGCACCGTCAGCCCGGTTGCCGTTCGGATTGCGATTGCCGCCACCCTTGCTGCCGCCGCGCTTGGCGCCCGCGCCTTCGCGCTTGGGGCCCGCGCCTTCGCGCTTGGGGCCCGCGCCGTACGACGCACGGTTGCCGTCGACATCACGGCCGCCACCCGCTCGATTGCCGTCGCGACCACCGCCCGCGCGGTTGCCATCGCGGCCGCCGCCGGCACGATTGCCGTAACCCGACGGCGCAACCGGCAGGCTGCCGTAGCCGCTCAGGCCCGGCAAACCCGGCCCGCCGCGCCGACCGCCGCCGCGACGCGGCTGATCCAGCTGCCCGTGAGCCGTCAGCACCGGCTCGCGGCTGATGAAGCCCATCGATGTCTGCATCGGATCGGGCTGGCGACGCTCGGCCTGGCCGGCACCGCCGCGCTTGCCCTTCTCCTCGGACGGCGCCTTCAGGCCGACGGTCGCCATCAGCTTGCGCACCTGCGTGTCGTCGAGCTCCTCCCAGCGGCCGCGCTTCAGACCGCGCGGCAGCGGAATCGGACCGTGACGCGTACGGATCAGGCGGCTCACCATCAGGCCGACCGCCTCGAACATCCGGCGCACTTCGCGGTTGCGGCCTTCGGCCAGCGCGACGTGATACCAGTGGTTCGTACCCTCGCCGCCGCCGTCGCGGATGCGCAGGAAGTTTGCCGGGCCGTCATCGAGCTCGACACCATGCAGCAGCTTCTGACGCATGCCTTCGGCCAGTTCGCCGACGACGCGCACCGCGTATTCGCGCTCGACGCTGTAGCGCGGATGCATGAAGCGGTTTGCGAGGTCGCCCGAAGTCGTCAGCATCAGCAGACCTTCGGTATTGAAGTCGAGGCGGCCGACCGCGAGCCACTTCGCCGTCTTCATCGGCGGCAGTCGGTCGAACACCGACGGACGGCCCTCCGGATCCGCGTGACTGACGATCTCGCCCGTCGGCTTGTGGTACAGCAGCACCCGCGGCGGCTTGTTCGGCAGCTTGCGCTTGACCGGCTTGCCGTTGATCCGCACCTGGTCGGTCGGCATGATGCGCTGGCCGATGTGTGCAGGCTCGCCGTTCACCGACACGCGGCCGGCGACGATCAGCTCTTCCATCTCACGGCGCGAGCCCATGCCCGCTTCCGCCAGCACCTTGTGAAGCTTCGGCGCGTCGTCGTCCGGCGACAGCACGCGCTTGTTCGCCGGCTGGTTGCGGCCACGACGCAGCATCGGCGCACGCACGCCGCTACCGCCCGCGGAATTGTCGGCGTCGAATGCCGGCGACGTCACGTAGGCAAACAGTTCGTCCTGGGACGCATCGCCTTCCGTCTTCGCCGCACCACCTTCAGCCTTCGATGCGCCGCCGCGACGGCCCTGACCGCCCTGGGCCTTGGCCGCGCTTTCGCGCTTGCCGGCCGGCTTGCGACCGCCCTTGGCCGCGCCTTCCTTGCGCGGCGCACGCGCCGGCTGCTGCGCTTCGGCGGCTTCGGCCGGCTGAGCGTCAGCGTCTTCGCCACCCTGCGGCTCGCCTTCGGCGCCCTTCGACTTGGCCGCCGCGCGACGTCGCGCGATCAGGCTGCGCGGGCCTCGCCGCAGACCGCGGCGGGGACGCTCGTCGCCACCCTCGGCCGGAGCGCCCTGCTCCGGTGCATCGTCGGCACGCGCTGCCTGCACGGCAGGCGCGGACGATTCAATATCGTGGATATCTGTCAAAACAACCTCAAAATGTCAGGTCTCGCGCCCGGCGCGGGCGCGGCAAGAAGTTGGCCGCGTTCAGGCGCGACGCTGTTCGGGTTCTGCTTCGTCGTCCGGCAGCGCGTCGACACCGATGGGTGCACTGGCGCTTCGTACGGCATCGGCGAGACTGTCGGACGTGTCGTCCAGCATCTCGCCGTCCGCGGGACGGGAACGGGAGGCGTCGGCCTGACCAGCCTCGCCGGGCATGTCGCCGGCCGCTTCCGTTCCGTCTCCGGCAACCGCTTCGGCGGCCGGCTTGCGATCTTCCTCGCTCCAATCCGCGCGCAGCGGCTCGGGCTGCACACCGGCCGGCACTACTTCGGCGCCAGCCTGTTCCAGTTGTTCCGCTTGCCCGCGATCAGCTTCGAGCGTATCGCGGCTCGCGATTTCCTGCGTCGGCACGACGTCCACCGCGGAATCGCCCGGCAATCCCGCCGGCTGGCCGGCGGATGCCTCGTCCGCCTGCGGGGCGTCGCCCGCAGCGTCGTCGGCAATCGACACGTCTCCGTCGAAATCCATCGCCTGCTGCGCCAGCAGCGCAGCCTCGATGTTCGCGGCCGGCTCTTCGAGCGCCGGCAGATCATCGAGCGCCTTCAGGCCGAGGTCGTCGAGAAACTGCTTGGTCGTCGCATACAGCGCCGGGCGCCCCGGCACGTCACGATGACCGATCACTTCGATCCAGCCGCGATCCTCGAGTTGCTTGACCACCTGCGTATTGACCGTGACACCGCGAATCTCTTCGATGTCGCCGCGCGTGACGGGTTGCCGGTACGCGATGATCGCGAGCGTCTCGAGCACCGCGCGCGAATATTTCGGCGGCTTCTCGGGATGCAGGCGATCCAGATAGTGACGCATCGCCGGCTTGCTCTGGAAGCGCCATCCGGTCGCCAGCGCCACCAGTTCGACGCCGCGGCCGGACCAATCCTGTTTCAGATCTTCGAGCAACGTGCGGACCGTGTCAGCCGACACGCCGTCGGCAAAGAGCTTGCGCAAATCGCCGAGCTTCAGCGGTTCCTGCGCGCAGATCAAAGCAGTCTCGAGGACGATCTTCGCCTCTTGGGTATTCATGCAGCTAGGCCAGACCCTGTGGTCAAACGAACCGGATCAACAAACAGACGAAAGGAACGGAAGACGCGCTCGCCCGATTCTGATCGGTCATATTGATGGGAGCACGAACCGGGGGCGGCGAACCAACTTCAGGCCAGGCCCAAACCGGACGGAACAGCACGGCTCAACGACGGAACCGCGTGACTGAGCGCCATATTACGCAAAATTGCCCGGTGCGTAAAGATGAGCCGAACCGGCTGCCGCCAACGCGCCGAATCCGCTCCGGCCCCGCTTCAGCGGGTGGCCGCTCCGCGCGCGAGGAAGCTGCGCAACCGCTCGACGCCCGCGTCGAGTCGTGCCGGATCGCATGCGTAGCACCAGCGCACGAACCCTTCGCCTTCCGGGCCGAATGCACGCCCGGGCGCAAGGCCGAGCCCTGCTTCACGCACCAGCGTCTTGCAGAACGCCAGACTGTCGGCCGCGCCCGGCAGGCGCAGGAACAAGTACATCGCGCCCGGTGGCGGCGGCACCTCGACGCCCGGCAGCGTGCGCAGCGCGGCAACCAGGTGATCGCGCGCGTCACGCAGCGCCGCGACGAACGACCGCACGAACAGCTCGCCATCGCGCAGTGCGACCTCACCCGCGGCCTGCACGAAACCCGGCGCGCACGACGTGTTGTATTCGACGAGCTTCGACAGGTCGCCCATCACCGCTGCCGGCGCGATGAGCCATCCCAGGCGCCAGCCCGTCATCGCCCACGCTTTCGAAAACGAATTCACGACAACGACCCGCTCTTCGCGCGACGCGATGTCGAGGAACGACGGCGCGCCGTCCGCGCCGAACGCGAGCCGCTCGTACACCTCGTCGGCAACCAGCCAGATGCCGTGGCGGCGGCAATGGGCGAGCACGGCCCGCTGGTCGTCACGCGACATCGTCCAGCCGGTCGGATTGTTCGGCGAGTTGATCAGCAGCATCCGCGTATCGGGTGTCAGCGCCGCAAGCAGCCGCCCGATCTCGAGCTGCCAGCCTGCCTCGCCATAGCCGAGCGGTACGCATTCGACCCGCGCCCCAAGAATCTTCGGAATCTCGACGAGATTCGGCCACAGTGGCGTGACCGCGACGACGCGCTCGCCCGGACCGACCAGCAGCTGCGCGGCCAGCATCAGCGCACTCACGCCCGAACTCGTCACGGCCACGGTGTCGGCCGCGGTCGCACCGTGACGGGCGCTGACGTAGGCCGCGATCGCGTCGCGCAACGGCGCGGTACCGAGGTTGTGCGTGTAGAAGGTTTCGCCGTCGCGCAGCGCCGCCGCCGCGGCGTCGCGGATGAAGTCCGGCGTCACGCGATCGGATTCGCCGAACCAGAACGGCAGCATGTCCGGCACGCCGAAGCCGGCGTTTGCCACTTCCCGGATCAGCGACGGACGCAGCACGTGCACCACATCGCGCGCCGCCAGCGCGCCAGACACCGAAAGAGAACCTGCAGAATGCGCCATCGAGCACCACCATCGAGGAACACGATCCGCGTAGTGTACCGGCCCCAAGCCGGATCGACGCACGTCGGCACGCGTCAGTCGAGGTCCTCCGCCCTCGCCGGCATCTGCTGCACAAGCTCCCAGATCGCCTGAGCGGCAGGCGACAACGACCTGTCGCGGCGGCGCACCAGCTCGACCGTGCGTTCGGTGCGCGGCGTGAGCGGCCGCGCAACGAGCGTCGAGCCGGCCGGCAGCGGCAGCGACAGCCACGGCTGCACACTCACACCGACGCCGGCCTCGACGAGGCCGAACACGGTCGCCGAATGCCCGAGCTCCTGCATGACCGTCGCGTTGACACGATGGGCGGCCAGCGCGGCATCGATCAGCGGCCGGCTTCCCGACGCATGATCGAGGAGCACGAGGCGCTCGCCGTCCAGCGCCGTCCAGGGCACCTCGGCGCGCGCCGCGAGCGGATGGTCGGCGCGCGCGACAAGGCAGAACGAATCGGTCATCAGCGGTTCGCAGACGAGATCGCCAACCGTGAGCGGCCCGATCACGACGCCGAAATCGACCTCGCTCGACTTCACCTTGCGCAACACATCGCTCTGCACGTCGTCGCGCAAGCCCAGCGTCACGAACGGGAACTGGCGCTCGCACGACGCAACCACGCGCGGCATCAGCCGGCATGCGATCGTCGGGCTGGCCGCGACGATCACGCGACCCCGGCGCTGCTCGCCGATTTCGCGAATCTCGCGCAGCGTGTCGTCGAGATCGTCGAGCAGGCGAGACACACTCGCGATCAGGTTCGCGCCGACATCGGTCAACTGCACGTCGCGCGTCGTGCGGTCGATCAGCTTCAACCCGAGCTCGGCCTCGAGCTCGCGCACGCAGCGGCTGACCGCGGACTGCGTGAGCCCGATTTCGTCGCCCGCGCGACTGAAGCTACTGAGCCGCGCTACCTCGATGAAGACGCGAAGCTGGCGCAGCGTGACGTTCATTTCCTGACCTCATCAATCGTCGATATCGATGCGCGATTTTAATGCGCGATTCCGGCGTCGATGTACGAATCAGGCGCTTGCCCCCATGTTTCGCTGCGGTGCAATACCTACGCGAACGCACGCGGTGCGGGCGAACTGCACAAGATTGGTGATTGTCCCGATTTGCTGGCGGGTTATTTTGGCGTCTTATACGCCCCTAGCTGACTTAGCCGTTAGCTCGCTGCCAAGCGGCTCTCGAGGGAATTACCTCCGACATGGCACGCTTCGTGCATCACCTGGCGCACAGGGCGCAGGTTTCGTCGGACGGAAGAGCAGAAACGCCGCTGCCGGCCAACCGGACGCCCCCACCCGGCACTCGACGATCGAGTGCTTGAAGAGTGCGCGGCGCAGGGCAGCGCACCGGAGTTAGCTTCGCTGAGGTGAGGACATGATGCTGTTCGACGATTTGAGAGATAACGAGTGGGCGCTGGTCGAAGGTCTGTTTTGCTCGGAACCCGCACGGAGTGAGCGGCGCGGCCGCCCCCGCGTGGAAGCCCGCTCGGTGGTGAACGCCGTGCTGTGGGTGCTGTCGACGGGCGAAGGCTGGTCGAAGCTGCCAGGCCGCTATCCGTCGCCGCCGACTTGCCGCCGCCGCTTCGACGAATGGCAGGCAGACGGCACGCTCGCCGAAATCGTGAAGCGACTCGGCACGAGCGGCCGGCAGATCTCCCTGCGCGGGCGCATCGGCGCGAGTGCTGCGAAGCCGCCCGCCCCGCCGAGCCGCGACCGGCTGCGCGGCGCCTTCTGGACCAATCCGGAATCCTGGCGCGCGCCCGTCAAGATGGCGTAACGAATGCTCGATCGGGCGGCTTCGGCCGCCCGGTTTCTTTCCGCAACTCGATCTGTTCGCGACGCCTGCGGTGCCGTCGATTACCGTTGTCGTGGCGCGATACATCTATTTACCAATATTTACAGCAAGCCTGCACTCCCGCGCTTACCTTAGCGACATATCAACAAGCCGCGTGGCTTGAGGGGAGCCCCGCCATGAAACCAATGTCACTGCTCGTTGCATGCGGCATTGTCATTTCCCTGGCGTTGTCCGCTCCAGCCCGCGCCGACGATCGCGCGAAGCCGCCCCATCGCCAGCAGGATCACCGGAACACGCTCCGCCAGCCACCCTCCGCCAACGCGTCCGGCCGGCAGACCGTGCCGCGCGGCGACCTGCGCGGCGACATCGCCAGCAATGCGCGAGCGCGCATCGGCTCGCAGCCGTCGGACGTACCGCGTCATCCGTAGTCCTGCCAATTTCAGGATTTCACCAAAGAAAATGCCCGCTGCCGGGAACTGCGCCGCATGCGGCGAGTCACAACGTTGCCATGAGCACAGCGTGGCAACAGCAAAAGTATCCGGTACGCCCGTATCCTCGCGATACGGGCTTTTTTTTGCATCACCTGCCGCTCGGCGATGCGTTTGGAGAAATGATCGGCCGCTACAGGCGGCTTTCGAGAATCGCCACGGCACTCGCTTCGCTCAATGCGTAGTCGGCCATGCGGCGATCGGTCCAGGAAAGTAATTTCTCGTCGCGCTCGAGGCGCGAGAACTCGGCTCGGCCGCTTTCGGTCAGCACGGCAATGTCGACCGGTGCGTGAAAGCCCGGCGCGGGGGCAACGGTTTTCTGCCTGACCGTGTCCATCAGCCCAAGCGAACGGAGATACTCGAACACGCCCGGGCGGCGCGCCCACGGTACCTGGCGGTACTGCACTCGTCTCAATGCGTCGAGCACCGCTTCGTTGGAATACGTGGCCATCTCGATTCTTTCTTAAAGTGCAGCGACAATGCGAAGCGGCGCGCCGGGCGGGGTCTCCACCCACCGATACCGCCACCGATTCTGGAGGCCGACGTTCGGCGTCGCGTCAGGGCTGGATCGTCAGCCGTCCATAAAAAGACACCATACCCCAATCAAATTGATTCTGTTCGATTCATTTGTACTTCTCTTCATCTGTTTCATGCTCTGCCGCAAGCGGCGGCAAATCATCTCGATGGCCGCCGCTGCGCTGTTCTGGCTGCTCGCGACAGGCTGGCTCACCGCGCCGCTGATCGCGTGGACCGAGGCGGGAGTCGTACCTGTCGAGCACCCGGACATGCATGGGCGGATCACACTGATTCTCATCGGCGCCGGGACACGGCGCACCGACGCCGGGCTGCAGCCCCCTCCTGACGGAGCCGCCCGCATCCACAAGGTCGCGGCGCTCTACCACGCGTGCCGGCAGCAGGCCGCACACTGCACCGTGGTGATGTCGGGCGGCGACCCGCAGCATCACGGAGAAACCGAAGCGGCCGTCTACGGACGCCAGCTCGTCGCGGAAGGCATTGCTCCCGCGGACCTCGTTCTGGAACCAGATAGCCGCACAACCTACGAAAACGCGAAATTCACTGCGCCTATACTACGCTCACAGCATGACGACGCGCGCATTCTCGTCACTTCGTCATATCAGATGCGCCGCGCATTGCTCGATTTCCGCCACTTCGGGATCGACCCGCAGGCCGTTTATGCGAATCGCCGGCGCGCGCAAACCGGCTGGCTGCCGCGCTGGCGCAACCTGGCCAACGCCGAACAGGCGCTGCATGAACTGGTCGGCATCGCGCAGTTCCACGTCTATCGATGGCTCGGGTGGTTCTGACTGACGGCTGCGGGAAACCCGAGCGGGAATGAATGCGGCGGCGATGATGGCAGGCGCGTGACGAAGTGTGCGAAGTGTTGCGCGACTTCAACGGGGCCTTGCGTCCCGCCACGATCCGATGCACATTGATCCGTCACTTTTGTTACACTCGACACGCACTCGATTGCAGTCGCCAGACAAAACGGCAACACTCGGGTTCATCACCACTTAGCGGAGGTAAAGCAATGAAGAAGACGTCCCTGGCTATCCTGGTAGCGATGTCGGCGCTGACTGGCGCAGCGTATGCGCAAGAGAGCACGGAAATCAAGACGATTACCGATCCGGCCAAGATCTCCGAGATCGAGCAGCGCGCACAGGCGCTGCAGCAGCAGCAAGCGGCCGAAGCCGCACAGCCGGCGATGCAGGAAGAGCATCACCACGGCAAGAAGGCTGCTCACCACAAGGCTGCCGCGAAGAAGGCCGGCAAGAAGGCTGCCAAGGCCGCAGACGCTGCCAGCCAGTAAGTTCGGCGGTACCGCACAAGAAAAAGCCGAATCCGGGCAACCGGGTTCGGCTTTTTTGATTGCGGCACGCGTGCGCTGTGCTAAAGTCGCGCACCGAATTTTTCCACCCGTGCGCACCCCGGTGCGGAGGACAGCATGAGCAACATTCAACTCGACATCGAGTGGACCGAAGCCGCCACTCGCCAGATCAAGCAACTGATGCCCCGCGGCTCGGCCGACGCATTCCTCGCGCTGCCGCCGATCGAGTGCCTGCCGATGGAGGGCGACGTGCTCTTCCTCGGCCCGCAAGGCAAACAGCAACCGTTCATCGTCGCCGAGCGCCAGTATCATCACGACGGCGACGCCGACTGGACGATCATCCTGATCCTCGACGTCCCCAACACGTCGCACTGACGCACCCCGCGACCGGACACGTCCGGTCGCCCCACCCGGCTCAGACGAGCTTCGACAGCACGCGGATTTCGGAACGCTCGATCCAGTCCGCGGCCGCTTCGCGATAAGCAAGAATGTGCGCGGAACGCGCATGGGCAGCAAGCGCCTCCTCGCTTTCCCAACGCTCGACGAATACGAACCGCGCGGGCTCCTTCAGATCCCGATGCAGGTCGTACT
The DNA here is from genome assembly GCF_024704855.1 of Burkholderia sp. HAN2018. Taxonomy (NCBI): domain Bacteria; kingdom Pseudomonadati; phylum Pseudomonadota; class Betaproteobacteria; order Burkholderiales; family Burkholderiaceae; genus Burkholderia; species Burkholderia sp. HAN2018. The sequence goes on from NZ_QOBB01000027.1 coordinate 35,352, forward strand.
GCAGCGCGCCTGCTTCGTTGCGGGTCGGCTCGACGATCCCTTCGAGCTGGACGCGCAACTTCTCCTCGGCGCCCGGTTTCGCCACGATCAGCGCCACGACTGCAATTTCCGCCATTCCTTCCCCCTCATCTCGAAAAGTCCGAGAATACGCGAATCGTGTATCGGCTGCGCCGGCACGGCCCCGCACGACGGCCAAAAAAATAGCCCGCGCTTCAGAGAAGCGCGGGCGAAACCGTCGCCCTACGAGGATAGGCGACGGGGCCATCGGGATCCGCACGCTGGCGCGGATCATCATCAGTTGCGCCGACACTTGTCGCATCGGCATTCGAAGACGTCGATACCGTTGATCGGGCGCTCGCAGCGCACCCCCGGTATCTGACGCCATCCTCCCTGTTTCAACGATTCCAACATATAAAGCAGGTTGCGTGCCAGCCATCACATGCGAACCACCTCGTTGATTTATAAGGACAAAATTTTTGCAGACGACAATACGGTATGTGTTCTGCCGCCGTAACGCGCGGATGTTACGTAACGTCACGAGAAGGGACCGAACACCTCTCTCATGTGTGCGCCGGCGAGCGGCCATGAAAAAGCCCGCCAAGTGGCGGGCTTTTCATCGGTGCGGAGAAACCGCGGAAATCAGCGGAGCTGATTCACGAGCAACCCCATGATCTGGCGAGCCGGCGACGATGTGTCGATCGCACCCGAATCGTCAACGACCGCCACGCGCGTCTGGTCGGCCGTGAGCGCCTTCACGTTGACACGGTACTGCTTCGCCTGCTTTTCCTTCTTGCCGTGGAACAGCTGGCTCCAGAAGCCCTGCTCGGCCGAAGTCAGATCCTTCGGATCGACATAACGCACGAAATACAGGCCCTTCGTGCGATCGCGATCATCGACCGTGAAGTTCGCACGATCGAGCGCGAGACCGACGTGCAACCACGACCGGTCGTACGGCTCGCCAAGCGTGACTTCCGACGGCACGGCCGCGTCGGCCGCATCGTTGCCTTGCGCCGACGTGCGGGAGACGTTTTGCGCGGCAATCGCGGCAGCCGCCTTCGACGACGCGTCGGTGTCCGCCTTCTTGTCCTTCGGGATCGTGTTGTCCTTGATGTTCGCGATCGGCGGCTCGCCGTTCTTCGCGCGCTGCTCGTTCTGTGCGAGCACGGCCATCAACCGCTTCAGGTATTCGGTCTCGAGCGCCGGATCGTTCGGCTTCGGTTCCCACTTGCTCGAATCGTTGTTCGCGCCCGTGATCGCTTCGCGCATCCCCTTCTGGCTGATGAACACGTAGGTGCCGCCATTCGGCGCCGCATCGAGACGCGTACGGTACTTGTTGCGCTCGGCCGTCACGTACGAGTTGCCCATCGCCTTCGAGATCACGCTGCGGATCAGGCCGTCGTTGATCTGCGGATGGGTTTCGTTCCAGTCGGTTTCCATCACGCCCTTGTCGCGCTGGTCGACGACGAGCAGGAAACCCTGCTCCTGCCAGAAGCGGCGGACCTGCGTCCAGACGTCGGCCGGCTGCTTGCCGTCGATCACGAGCCAGCTCTCGGTGCCGTCGCGCTGGATATGCATGCCGGCCACGGCCGGAGCAACGGTGTCCAGCGCAGGCGCCGCCTGCTGGACCTGCTGAAGCGCGGACAGGGAAGTCGCGCCGCCCTGGGGCGGCAGCGAACGCTGATCGGCCGTCTCGTCGAGCATGTTGGGCGGCACTGCGAGCGACGCTTCCTTCGATTTCGAATCGCTCTTGTAGTCCACTTTCGTGGGCGACGACGTACCGCAACCGGCGACGAGCGCGCCGGTGGCGAGCACTGCAGCGAACCGCATGGTAAGACGAAGATCAGTCATGTTCGGGGAATCCTCTTCCGCTAAATCACGGCGCTTTCCGTGGATCAACCTTGCATTTTACCGGGGCCGCGCCGCGATGTGCAAAAAAGCGACCGGCAAGAAAAAACCCGCGTCAGCCCAAGCTGACGCGGGTTCTTGTCTGGTCGGGGCGAGAGGATTTGAACCTCTTCGAGCCCACGGTGGAATAAGGCTTTCCGGGGTAGCGTGTAGGTCAAAACCGCCGTGCCGATTGACACAATTCGAGGCAGTGTGGCACGAGCAAGCACATAAAACCGTGACGGCCACCTTGCGCGTTTCAGAGTGTTCGCCATCTCAAGGGCGCGGCGTCCCGCTCCTGCCCCCCCCTAAGAGTCCCCAAGCGCAAACAATGTCGAGAAAAACAGGGCCACTACGTGTGCAAACCAAACTGAAGACCGTCAATCGTTCGGCGCTGGCTGCGCGATCAGGACCGCACCGCAAGTTGTTTTATGACCCTCCAGCGCCATCGGCTGCCCAAAATCCTGACACCCGTCCATCCCTTCAGCAATTTCAAACAGACGCGGCGCACAAAGTGGGCAAGTCACTTGATCCCCCTTGCGGGCAATTGGAACCTTCGCCGTGCCCCAGGTTGAAGACGGACTACCCGAAATCACTTTGCCGCCGTGGCTCGTCGCATCACCAACCACAATTTGCGCCCGCCCGTGCAAGTTTGCTCGTTGCATCGATTGCCCCCCCCCAGATCAATGAGCAGCAGCCTTAGCCGAGAAGTCCGGAGCCTCGAACGGCGGAGCCTGATACGTCGTGTCGATCGTGTAGCCCTGGGCCTTCAGTTCAGCCTCGCGCTTCGATCGCTCTTCTACCGCCGACTTCAGTTCATCGGACAGATATTTTTCCCAGTGCCTTCTGCGTTCAATACTGTCTGAAAAATATGGGCTGTAATTGTCGGATGCGGTACTAACCTGAAGATCAGACAAATAATACCCCATACCATCAGCCCCGGATGACTGATATGACACCGACAAGGTTAGAAATATACCATCCGCATAAAAACACCACCTCGGCTCAACAGCCACCAAACCCTTCCATTCCTCAATGCTTGGCGTATAGGTTGAATCTATCGAGTAAAGAGAACCAGACTTTGTTAATGCGTAAGACATAGCCTCCTTTCCGATCAGACGAGGATCTGAAGTGTCTATGTATCGCACCCACCCCGCGGATCGCAATTTACCAAGCAGGGTAGCGATCTTATCTCGAGCCTCTTCATATGAGATTATTCGCGATGAAGATGGATTAAAACTAACATCCCAATTATCAACCCCACTCTCGGTACCATCCTTATCCCCTAGACCTGTCACGATCAGGGCATTGCCTAGGTCGAAAGAATATTTTCCTTGCACGTATTTCACCAACCCAAGCTTATGCGGATCATCCCAATGAGTCTTATATGCATATACACCAGATGGATGATTCATCAAGGAAAACCCCTGAGCCGCGGCATCTGACTTACCTTCGGCTCCGAACTTTATCGTTACGACTTGAGCCGACATTTTCTCATTTCTCTCGTATTGCTTGGTCCGTAACGCGAGAAACGCAGCGCACAGAGCGATCGCCGCGAAAAACGACCAGAGTAATTTACTCGATTTTACCGTGACCCACATTGACTTAATCACCCCCATCGCAGCAATCCGCCTCAACCCACCAAGCATATATTCACGCTTTTTTGCATTAAAAGTGAAATAATTTTCCAGCCCTCTTAATCCACGCCATCCGCTGAGGATAGTCATCAAGAATAAGATCCTTTGGAGCATTCGATCGATACCACATATCAGAAGTTTCGTTCTTCGAGACAAAGCTCAGTTGCAATGGCGGAATCATGGCATTGAACGGATGCAGTGGGTAGTTCCACCATCGATCGGGATCAGTGATCCGCACCAGAGAAACGTTGAACCTGAAGGCGACAAATAAAGGCCTTGTCGTTATAGATCAAAATCTTGCAGCACCTCACCCTGCTCATGTTGAGCCATCATCCAAAGATGATTGAATGCAAGCGATGCCTTCTTCTTTTCATTTGTTGCCTCTTCCCACTGCTTCACGAGATCGAATCCGCTGGCTACCCGGGGCGTCCATTGAAAGTAGCCATGGCCTTGAGAGCCTGGGGCGATGGGTTTGCCTAAGCCGGCATCGTCCATGTTGGCACTGGCTTCGATATACACGGGACACTTCGGGACGACTTCTGCGCCCCACTGCTGCCGCATCAAATGTTCTGCACGGCGGAGGCAAACTGACGGCTAAGCGTCACGAATGGGGCGGGCTTGTTCTTGGCCCCGAGAGCCTCAAACCGCCGCTGCCAATCCGCAATGATCTCGTGCGCCCTCGTGCCGCCTCAGCTCGATTGCTTGTCCTGAGGCTTCCCCCGGAATGCGTCGGTCTTGGGCGTACCGGTCTTGGGATTGCGGACGTGTTGTTGCAGGTCTTTGGGCACGCCGATCCGGAGGTGGAACACGGACGAGCCGGGGCGCAAATAGACGCCAGTGGGAAGCGTTGCCAAGTCAGTCATCTCCGCATAGCTGCACGGCGGGATCGACACACCAAATTGACACACCCGGAAAAAGGAAAGGCCTGGAAAGCTACGCCAGATAAGGAAACCCTTTACTGACAAGCCTTCCAGGCCTTGATTCCTGGTCGGGGCGAGAGGATTTGAACCTCCGACCACCTGCACCCCATGCACGTTTTTGTTGCTTCCGTCGAGTTCCCCTGGCGTCCGCGGAAACACCATAATTCATTGATTTTAATGGATATTTATGCAAAAACTTGCCCTGGCAATTCCATTACAATACGACCCAAGCTTCCTGATCTGTGGGGGCAAATGTGGGGGCAATTTTCCCCGGAGGCTGCAATGAGCACGCTCACCACGAAGGAATTGCAAGGGCTAATCCCGGCTGACAATGGCCGTCGTCTGTCCGATGGACACGGTGTTTTTGGTGTGGTCCGTGCCGGGGTGAAGGGCATATCGGTTCAATTTTCATTGCGCTATCGAGCGAGCGGCGGCGTCCGCGAGATCCGTCTCGGTACGTTTCCGAAGGCGAGCCTGCGCCAGATCAGAGATGCCCGCGACCGTGCGCGTGCACGCATTAGTTCCGGAGAAGATCCGCTGGAACAGAGACGCATCGAAAGGCTGAAAAGACTAGTCGACGTGAGCGCAGAAGTCCGCACCCTCGAGGACAAGCTCGCGCGTAGGACGTTCAAACAGCGATTCAACGAGTGGGCCGACTCCGCCCTGCGGAAGCGGGCAGACAACGGACAAGAAGTCCGTCGAGCATTCAAAAAGGATGTCCTTCCATTGATCGGCGACATCGCGATGGAAGACGTCCGCCGCTCTGACATCATGTCGTCACTGGACGCGATTGTCGCGCGAGGCGCGAACCGGCTCGCCAATCGGACTCTCACCGATCTCAAACAATTCATCAAATGGTGCCAGGCGCGGGAGTACGTTTCCGCCAATCCTCTGATGATGGTCTCAAAGAAGGATGTCGGCGGGACAGACGCCGAACGAGAACGAACCCTTTCCGATCACGAGATCGGCGCCTTTCCGAAAGCACTGGAGTCCGCGAACGTGCCGGAGATGACAAAGCACGTATTGATGTTGATCTTGGCGACCAACGCACGCGTGGGCGAGATCATTAAGGCACGCAAGCGCGACATCAACCTTGAACTTCGGACTTGGCGCGTCCCGGTTGAGAACGCGAAGAACGGGGATGCACACGTTATATTTTTGTCTGACTACGCCACAACGCACATGAGCGCACTCCTCCAACTGTCCAACAGTAAGGAATGGCTGCTACCGGCCCGCCGGCACAAGGACAAACCGGAAACGCACATTGACCTTAAAAATATCACCAAGCAAGTAGCTGACCGCCAGCTAGTCTTCTACAAGCGTGGCGCACATTCGAACCGAACCGCTAAAGCGAACTCCCTCGTTCTCGGCGACGAGAAATGGACTCCGCACGACCTACGCCGAACAGCCGCCACCTTGATGCAGTCGATGGGAGTATTGCCCACCGTGATCGACAAATGTATGAACCACCGCGAGCAGAACCGCATGAAACGCATCTATCAGCGGTATCCATATACGGTCGAGAAGCGCGCCGCATGGCACCTGCTGGGGGCACGACTGGAACAACTGACGGCTCTGGATCGATCTGCTGAGCGAATTGAGCATAACGGGGGCACGGAAATGAGGGAACACGCCATGCAGACTGCCGCGATCGACGTCTCGACATCGGAGCCGGGGGGGTAGTCGGGATTTTCCAGCTAAGACTGGGACGGAAATTTGGGCTAGCCTCGGCCCCGCCGGCGGAACCCACTGCCCTGTCTAGCCTGCACAGATGCGCTTACCTCGCGCAAGAATCCCGCTCGATGCCCGCCTTACTCACGGAAGCGTCTACAGCCGAAAGAGCCTTCTGATTTCGGTTTCGGCTTCCTGCCCCATTGCGCCCAGCTCGTAATACTTCGTGTTAGCAACGATCTTCTTCGCACGCTTGATTTCGTCATTAACCCATTTCGGCTGTGACGAACTTGTGCTCAGACTGTCAATGACGGAAAAGAAGTAATCCTTTAGACCAGTTCTCCACCAGAAACCCTGCTGACACACCCATTTCTCCATAGAAAACGACGGGAAAGGATACCCACTAGTGGCATTCCAATACTTGAACAATCGGATTGTAGGTTTGATCAACGAACAATGATCCTTGTTCCGGGTCTCAAGAGTACGGTTGAAGTCGTTGGGATAGGTACTCTGCCAGTGACCAGGCCCATGCGGGATACGCAGCCCGCCGAGCCAACTCAGCGTCGCAGGCACCAGATCGAACTTGATATGGTTGAGCTCGAGAACAATCGTCGGAGAAGACTGGAAAATTTCAGAGGTACGGTAATTGTCTTCGACGAAAATTTTCAAACGGTTCAAGTAAGTCTGCGGAAGAAATCCACCATCACCGAAGACAACCATGTAGTCAATGTCAGATTTTCTATCCATTGACCGTGGCAAGATTGTCCCTCGCGTCGAAGAGCCGAAGCAAAAATGCTTCTTGATTACCTCGCCCTCAAAATGAGTGGCCAGCCTGGACTTCAGAGTCGAAATAGAAGTAGAAATTGATGATAGCTCTCTCGGCGAAAGCACGGCCTTGCTGGCGGTGTCGTTCAAAAAGCTCAGCACTGACATCTAAGAAACCTCGATATAAAGGCCTTACGCCGATGTGTGGTCGATTTAACTGCTTGGCGCCGTCTCACCTGCGGAAGTGCTCGACACATCAGCTGCTCTGTTCGTCGCCCTGAGATAGCGGTTTAACCCCGCTAGCTAAGGAACTTCGTGCGCAGGGATGGCACAATCTTGCCTCTCAGGTCGCGAGCATTATCCACACCACTGGAGGCGACGTCGCTCTTGAGTGAGGCCCGCTCGGAGACGACCACCCCGCCAACGGAAGCTGCGTCTGTTGTCACTCTGATCATCGCACTGTTCGCTGTCCTTATGCACGGCAACGCACCTTGAAACATTAAATATTCAGAGCCCGCCGCCTCTCATCCCATTCATTCGTCAAATCATCGTTCTTCTTTTTGAAGATTCGACTGGAAAGAGTAATCGCCGCAACAGCCTTCGTCGACTCGTACACGCTAAATTGCTCCACCGCGGATGCGTTAAAAATCATCTCTTCAGGCTTATTCAAAAATAGAGAATAAAGCCGCTCATAGACCGATTCGCATCGAGATCTGAAATACTCAAGTCGAATACAACGAACGACGATCTGCTCACCAAAGATGGTGGCCGCTGCAATCGCCGCGAAAGCCAAATCTTCCTCTCGGAGCATAAAAATAAAAACGATAATTGCCAGCAAAGCCTGGATTCGCGTCCAAAGACACATCTCCTTCGCAATTTCCATACTAAAGAAACAATTCTCAAGCGTAGTTGCCGCCAATCTACTATGCCCATTAGGTAGAGGATTATTGTAATACCCCTTGGTTGCATGCTGGGCCAGCGGCACCCCGAAGCTATTCGAAAGCTGATCTGCTGCTCGCGCCTGTGTCGCCCGAGGAAACAAATAAAGCCTTGCAACCACACCAATCGCAAAACTGACAAATGCCAAAACTACGAGTGCCAACTGAAGAAAATTGTATAGCTTCACACTACTCTCTCGACTTACCGTGACGAGAAAAACCGAAATTCCAGTCGCCACAATAAATATCACATTCCCCCAAAACTCCGCCGCTTCCAGAGGACTATAATATCGCTCCCGAATGGGATCATGCCTATTTACGTTAGCCATACGATGGAAATTGATTTCCAAAAATACCACGCCATTGATTTATTGCTTGCTCGCCAGCCCCCAACATGCCCATAAACCAAGCGGTATTGGCAGCATCCCGAGCCTGCACAAGCTTTCTGTATAGAGTCAACCGTTCCCCTACAGCGAGATAGTTATCGACTTGATCGCCATCGTAAGAATACGGCCCCAGAACAGCACTCGCCAGCACGCGAAAGAAAACAAACACCGCCTGTGGCAGCGCCGCAACGTCGACAGACGTAAGTTGCTGCAGTGCTACGCACTCAATATGATAATTACGAAGCAGGTTCCCGTGAAGAGAGTTCCAATGCTTTAGAATTTTTATAACCTTTCTAAAATTTGGCCCACAAACCGCTGCCTGCGTATCGATGGCACCAACGTGATCCTTTGGACGAGATCTTATCCATGTTTCGGTGTTCATATCCGGAACATTTAGGAACAAAGCCTCATCGTATCTCACCCCATCATGGCTGGTAAAGAATACCGGCACCACGTCGACATCAGGAAACGAGCTATATTTCAGCGTAACCGCCTGACCGTTTCGCCGAACGCTAGGTTTTGCATTCAATGCCTGACGAACCGCAAGAAGAACCTGTGACGGCGGCTTGTTGCAGCAGTGTTTTCCGAAGTGGAGCACAACGAATATGTCAAGATCCGCCGTTTTTAAAGACGTGAATTTTGGAATCGATCCGCCCGCGAAGCCATCAATCACATCAAACCGATTTCCAAGCAATCCGACAATGTGGTTTCGTCGAATCGCTGCCAATGCACGGAAATCACCAGAAAGATTGATTCTCTGATAGAACTCCAAAAACGCACTGTCAACCGTGTATGCCACGCTTTCCCCATCTTGGTCTGATCACACACATTTCCGCTATGACCGCCCACTCGATGCCGCCCGCATACGCCACTCGCGATCGATCGATAAGCGCGCGCATATTTGTCGAGAGTGCGTAGTTCTATCCGGATGGGTACCTCCGCCGCTCCACTCCCCTGTCAGCAGCCAATCTTCGAAATATCCAAGCCACTCTACCGTCCACGCAAGTTGAGATCCGACCAAGTCCATCTGAGGCGCCCATTCGCGGTACTGCGGCGAAAACAGACATAGATGGGTACCGTGACCTTTGTGTCGATAGGTGTGGGGTAACCGTCGCCCCGAAGCCAAGATCGACAAATCCGGATGCAACACGAAGACGTCCGGCGCAACATACCCCTTCCGAACCTTCAGCAAACACTGATAGAGTCGTGAAAAATCGCCCGGCGCAACCGAAAAGCTGTATCTCAATTCTCGCCCGGAAAAAATTCTGGCGACCGCTCCCGGCAACGCAAGCCGCTCAAGCTCCAGTTGCCTCTGGGGAAGCGTCGGGATAATCACCTGTCCTGGTCGCATCAATCACCATGGAAATTGTGAGCGCGCGCCGGCAACGTCCTCGTCGCGGCCGTCGACGTCACCAGAGCAACCCGACTAGCAGCGCGATTGCTCTCGCGCGTATTCGACAGCTCCACTTTCAACGTGCTCGCAGACCGCGCGCCGAACGCGCCCTCGACGATGCTGATCAGCACATCGTTGCCCAAGTTGTGTTCGACCGCCTCTTGCAGCTTGCCAAGATCGCGCGCCAGAACGCCAATCCAACCTTCGAACGCCTCTTGCCTGCCTTCCTCGTTCATGGCACTCGCCAAGTTGTCCTTAGGGGCCGACGGATTCGGCAAATTCCATTCCTCCAAACCACTCGGCAACATGGTTCGATGAACCAAACTCGGCATCAACTTAACCATATCGGCGAGCAGGTCCAGCGGACTATCGTGCTGAATCGGCGCAAGCCGAGCATAGGCCAACGCCGCCAAGGTCGTGACGAAGACCGAGGTCGGGGCAAGCTTCTTTAGCGCTTCGCTGACCGAGAATTTGCTGTTCCGGTGCAGCTTGAGCAGTTGCACAAAGCGACAAAGCAGGCGATTGAACACTTCATCGGCATCTGCCAACGGCACAACCTCAGCGCGATCGGCGGCGTCCATTGCTTTCGCGACCACGATGCGCTCGCGGAAAACTGGCGAAACCGCTGCGGCTCGATCGAAATGTTTGGCATATCCCAGCGGATTCGTCGATTCGAACGTCATCACCGCACGATCCGGGATCAGTGCATGAGTTTCGCCAAACGGTGCCGACAAAAGCGGCGCCTCAATCACCGGTGCGATATCTGCGCTCATGCCGTCCGCGTATCCCAACGTGACACACCGCTCCCACCGCCGAATACTCAGGCCATGGTAGTCGGCATATCCTTTTAAGGCCCAGTAAAAGTCGTTGATGAGTGCAGCAGCGCCGCCGTGCGTCATGTAGTGACCACGAGCCTCCGAACTCAGCAACGCGATCAGATCGACGTCGAAACCATCGGTCGAGGTTCGCAGCGGACGCACCATAGTGCCGAGCTGTCGAGAACCATGCGGATGGATTTTGATGAGCAGGTCGGCAAATTCCTTCCGATTCGCGAGGAAGTCGGCGGTACCCTCATAAGAAGACGCCAATCGCTCAAGCTGGGTGGCGGTGGGCTCATGATCACGTGCGATCGCATCAACCAGAAAGAAAAAGCGACGGGACAGATCAGACGTCGAGGGGCGGCGAAATCGCGCCGTCAACGGATCGGGAATTGCAGTAGGTTCGGCCATCTTTTCCCCATTTGCTTAAAAAGAGCCGGCACCCAAACGAAATACTAGATATAGTGTCGACTAGGCTGATTCACCCCAAGTGTAGTGCCATTTTTACGTGACACCAATCCAACCAAACACGAGCATCAGACTTTTTTGTAACAAAACAACACGCAATCGTTTGCGCATGGTAGCGCGTATTTTCTTGTTCGGAGCAGCACCGGAAGCCTCCATTTCCAGATTGATCTTTGTCTCTCCGGGCGAACAAAAATCCAATTCCTTTGCGGAACAGGGGCTAAGCGTCAGCGAGGCTAGTAACCCGGAAGCAGAGTGAAAAGGAGGCCGCTGACGATGTCCGTCAGGCTGACCAAAATGGCACCGGGCAAGTGGTCCGTCACAAGACATTCCCGGCACGCAAAGATAGCAGCATGATTGGGCAGCTATCGCATCCAAAGCAGCAGGCGACGAAGCGGCAGCAGCGACAAGAGCTGCACCTGATTTGCAGTAACCGTCAAGATATATAAGCGCTTGGGTGCCGGCATAGGCGACCGGTGCCTCATGGCTGCGAATTCAACCGGTCGATGCAACAGCTTGATGGAGCCGCTCAGCCCGTGTATCGACGGCTAGAAGGCCGTTGAATTGCTGTCCGGCCGGACATATTTTCCCTTCCGCCGTTCGCGGCGATCACCGCGAAGTGTTCGATTTCAGCTCATTCGTGCTGGATTTCAATGTGAACGGATCAACGTGGAGGGCTTCCCGGCGTCCATTCCGGTACTGCTGGTGCGCTCCAGACGGTACGGCATATGAATCCGGGTATGACATTAAAAAATACGCCAGTGTTAATTATGTAAAATTAATTCGAAATCCGAATATATTGAGTTTTTACTTAAGAGGCCAGTTCAAAAAGGCCCTCGAGGGGCTGTTAACTTCACCGGCGAGCTGTTAACCTCAAGCATCTGAGCAACCGGATCATGAGGAATGCAAGCGCCGATCGTTGATGACGAATTGTTGGTACTCATCGAATCATTGCTCCCGCCGCCGAAACCGCGACGCTCGAAGAATCCAGGGCGGTTTCCGGTTCCGGACCGGGCAGCATTGAACGGCATCCTGTTCGTGCTCAAGACCGGTATTCGATGGAACCATCTGCCAACCCAGCTCGGCTTCGGTTCGGGGGCGACCTGTTGGCGCCGACTTCGCGACTGGCACGAAGTCGGCGTGTGGGATCGCCTCCACGAACTATTGCTCGCCAAATTGCGGGCGGCCGACCAGATCGATTTCTCACGTGCGGCCGTCGACTCATCATCGGTACGGGCTGTTGGGGCGGGCCAAAAACTGGCCCGAACGCCACGGATCGCGCGCGACCTGGCTCCAAGCACCACATCGTCACCGACGCCAACGGCACACCTCTGGCCGCGATCCTGACTGCCGCGAACGTCAACGATGTGACGCAGTTGCTGCCGCTGATCGACGCGATTCCGCCGATTCGCGGCCTGCGCGGCCACCCGATTCAACGGCCTCGCGTGGTTTACGCCGATCGCGGCTACGACTCCGAGCGGCATCGCCAAGCCCTGCGCAATCGCGGCATCCAGCCGATGATCGCAAAGCGCCGCGCCGAACACGGTAGCGGACTTGGCCAGTATCGTTGGGTGGTCGAACGCACGCACTCCTGGCTCCACAATTTCCGTCGCCTACGTACTCGCTTCGAGCGACGCTCTGACATTCACGAAGCATTCCTCAAACTCGGTTGCTCGCTTGTCTGTTGGAACATCCTCAGGCGTATCGAGCAGCCTTTTTGAACTGGCCTCTAAGGGATGCCTTGAACGTCGCATGCGAATCTAATACATGGGAGATAGCGCGGATGGCGCGAATCAACTTTCGATCGTCCACGCCGAGTGACGGCAAACTCAGGTCAAGCCGACACAGGTAACGTGACACGAACGCCGAACCCTCCGCCGTTCAACCCGCCGGTATATCTCAGGCTCCCGCCCAGTTTTGCCACGATGCGCGCGACGATGGACAGGCCCAAGCCGCTGCCGCTTTCATCGTGGTCCGCGCCGCGAAAGAAGCGATCCTGCAGTCGGCACAGATCTTCATCCGGGACGCCAGGGCCGTCGTCCCGCACCTGAAGGCTAACCGAGCCGGCACCCTGCCACGATGCGATTTCGACGGTGCCCTGTTCACAACCGTACTTGATCGCATTCTCGACGAGGTTATCGAGCAATACGCGGACCAACGTCGGCGGTGCATGGGCGACGACCGGACCGTCGACGACGGATATCAGCGACATCCGCTTGTGGTCTGCACGCGTCTGGTAGTCGTCAAGGCAGGTCTGCACCACGCGCGCGAGATCGACGTCCTCGCTGGGCAACTGCACGGTCTCGTCGAGTCGCGCCAGGGCGAGCAACTGGTCCGCCAGATGCGTGCTGCGGTCAACGCCCTCGACGACCCGTTGCATCGCGCGTCGCTGCCGATCCGGATCGCGTGCCGTGAGGGCAACCTGCGCCTGGACCTTGAGCGCGGCGAGCGGGGTCTTGAGCTCGTGCGCTGCGTCGCTGGTGAACGCGCGTTCGCGATCGATCGAGTCACGCAAACGCTGCAACAACGTGTTGAGCGCGGCGACCAACGGCCGCACTTCGTCGGGAATGCCGATCGTGCCGATGGCGTCGAGGCTGCCGGGCGAACGTGCGTCGATCGCTTCAGACAACGTGCGCAGCGGCGTCAGGCTGCGGCCAATGGCCAGCCAGATCAGTACTGCCAGCACGGGCAACGCGAATGCGAGCGGCCGTGCGACGCGACGCGCGACCTCGGCGGACAGATCCGAACGACGCGTACGTTGCTCAAAGATGCGCACCGTACGGCCACGCGCGGCATCGGTCAGCACGTAGGCGTGCCACTTCGGATTGCCAAGTCGGATCGGGCTCGATGCCGCAGCCGGCAACACCGGCAGATCGAGCGAGGCCAGCCCGGGACTCGCGGCCAGGATTCGTCCGCCGGCGTCGCTGACCTGATACAGCATCCGCGGCGAGGCATCGTCGTCGCCATCGTCGTCTTCTGACGAACCGAGCGCGATGTCCGCAAAGGCCGGGAGATCGGAAGCATTGAGCGCGGCGAACGCCCGGGCGATCTGCTGGATGCGGGTCTCGTCCCACTCCTCCGCTTCGTGAATTGCCTGACGGTAGCTCGACACCAGCGAGTAAGCCCAGATCACCACGACACCCGACAGTACGAGCAAGGTGAGCCGTTGTCGGATCGAACGCATCACGATTCCTTCTCCACCACGTACCCGACGCCACGAATCGTCCGGATCAGGTCGGCGCCTAGCTTCTTGCGCAGATTCGACACGTGTACTTCGATCGCGTTGCTTTCGATCTCTTCATTCCAGCCATAGAGGCAATCCTGGAGCTGTGCGCGAGAGAGCGGACGGCCCTGGTTCGCCAGCAACTCGACCAGCAACGCGCATTCTCGCGACGTCAGTGCGATCCGGTCGGTGCCGCGCGTGGCCGTCATCAGCGCGGGATCGACCGACAAGTCGCCGTATTCGATTGTGTCTGTGCCGCGGCCCTGCGAGCGCCGTACGAGCGCACAGCAGCGGGCAATCAGCTCGGTCAGGTCGAACGGCTTGCCGAGGTAGTCGTCGGCGCCCGCACTCAAGCCGCTCACACGGTCAGCCACCGTGTCGCGGGCCGTCATCACCAGCACCGGCGTATGGTCGCGGCGCTTGCGAATCCACTTGAGCAGTTCGGTTCCGGACATGCGCGGCAGGCCAAGATCGAGCACGACGAGGTCGTACGGCGTGGTTTCGAGCGCGAGTTGCGCATGCCTGCCATCGTGCGCCCAGTCAACCGCCATGCCGGCCTCAATTAGGCCGTCCTCCACCCCGCTTCCGATCAGCTTATTGTCTTCCACGAGTAACACCCGCATGACGTTGCATTCCTGTTGGTCCGGACATGACGTCCATTGCCGCACGATAACCGCAGGCGCGGGCCCGCATCAAGCGGGGCGGGAAAAATCAGGCCCTTAAGAATCCGTTAACGTCGGCGCCATAAGGTCGCGGTCATCAACATACGCAATCGAGCCGACAACCATGAACAGCCTGTCATTCAGACTCCGTTTCTGCGCAACGCTGGGCGTGCTGCTTTCCGTGGCAGCCGCCCCCGCCCACGCCGGCGAAATCAAGACGCTGATGCGGGACATGAAGCATGCGATGCAGGGTGCGATGAACAGTCGGACGATTCCGGAAATGTCCGGCTACGTGACCCGGCTAGAAAGCGATGTGCAACAGGCGAGCCGCCAGCACTATCGCAATGACCAGCCGACCTACGATGAAGGCATGCGCACGTTACGCGATGAACTGACCGTCGTCGACCGGGCCATCGAAGCAAATGATCTACCGGACGCAAAGCAAGCGTTGCGGCGAATCAACGGTTCGAAAAAACACTATCACGACCTGCTCGGCTAACCTGGGCCTGGCACGCTTTCGACACTCAACAGGCATTCCCGTCATGAACACCGCTACCCGTTATCCGCTGTCGATCAGCCTGCTGCACTGGCTGCTGGCCGCCGCGCTGATCGGCAACCTGATCATCGGCTTGCTGCTGGACGACAACGAGGACCTCGTCGGCCTGCACAAGTCGATCGGCGTCGCCATTCTCGTACTCGTGGCGGTTCGCATCGTGAATCGCCTGCGCATGCGTCGCCAGCTGCCGCCGTCGGTCAATCCGGCCGGCACACTGAATCATCTTGCAGAACGCTGCGTCCACGGATTGCTCTATGTGCTGATGCTCGCCATTCCCGTGCTCGGGTGGATGAAGACAAATGCGGCTGGACACACCGCCAGTTGCTTCGGACTCGTCTCGCTGCCGACGCTGGTACCCAAAAGCCACGAACTGTCGCACTGGTTGGGAGAACTGCACGCGCTGACGGCTTACGGCCTGGCTGCACTGGTTGGCTTGCACGTGCTAGGCGCGCTCGCACACAAGCTTTTCAAGTCCGAGAACGTGTTGTCGCGCATTCTGCCCTTGCCCACGCGCGCCGCGCGACACACGCTTTCTTCTGGTGACCGCAACTGAGCGACATACACAACGGTCAGCGGATGCTCACGCACGTCGTAGCAAGCGACATCATTCGCACATGCATTGCGCAAATGCATGCGGCAGTGTCGATATTTCCGCTTGTTTTGCAAAAGGTGAGCCATTCACGCGAAATCTTCCCAAGACCTGAGATACGCTCGGCGGCCACCCTTACATTCATACTGGTCAACGCTACCCGACTTAATGCGTCCCCGATTGAACTCCGCTGGCATCACGGAACGTGCCACCATTATTTGTCGCTCCCAGGAAAGCGTATTGCTGGTAGCACGAACTGCATCACGATGGACGCTGCCGGGCGGCATTATCAAGTCAGACGAATCCCCTGCGGAGGCGGCGAGTCGTGAACTCGAGGAAGAAACCGGCTTGATCGGGTTGAAGCTGACCTACGCTTTTCAGTTCGTTGGGTCGTCGAAGCTTCATCATGTCTTCGTCACCGACGTTCCCACTCAATCCGATCCGCGGCCTAGCAAAGAAATCAATTTGTGTCAGTGGTTCCGGTATGTCGACGTCCAGTCACTTCCAACCAGCACGCCCACGCCAAAGATTGTCGAACGTCTCTATTACCATTCTTGCGCGAACGCGACCGATTCGCTTGCAAGCGGCATTTAACCCGGAATTCATCACCAGACGAATTCGTGCGATAGCAGTTCACCAAACGTATTCAGGATGTGTGCTCGTAATTCAGTCGAACGTGAACCGTGTCGGCACTGTCTCGGCGTCTTACCGACAGATCGATGTGATACTGGCCCGCCCACGGCATATCGAAGTAGTTGCCGTACGTCGCCATGCCGTTGACCTTCAACACCGGCAAACGCTTGACCTGAATCTTCGGCCTGGCCTTCGATGCCGGTGCGGTCATCCTGGCGATGACCATCGCGTTGTCGATACGCGCGCCGGTCCTGGCGTCGAACAGTGCAACCACGAGGTGATAGCTGGCCAGATTCTGTGCGGCTTTAGTATCTCCTGGAGCACTCCCCTCTTCCGGCACGCGCGGTGCCTTCTCTGCTGGCACGATGCCGAAGTGAACGGTCAGGCCGTGCGTCGTCACGCTCCGGCTGGACGAGTCGGCGGCCGCCACACTCGTCGTTGCGGCGAACAACATCTGCGCAAGCACGATCAACATTGCCAGCTTTCGCATGATCATTTCTCCCTTCAGGTAGCGGAACGCATTGCGGTTGTGCAGACGCCAAGCCTTTCCCGAACGTCGCAGCCTCGCTTGAATGCTGCTGCCGTCCGGCCGTCCCCCGTTTGACTCATGTCAACGCGGCGGCGGCCATGCGATCGAGCGGCCTGCGAACGAACGTCTCCTGTTGGTCGACGAACTGGAACTGGCATATCGCGATCGAGCCGCCTTCTCGCCCGGCATCGAGAAGGGAACGTAGTTGACGAAGGTCAACCAGGTAAATGCTGACCGCGCGAAAAATTGCCGTGTACGAGATCGTCGGTTGCCACTGGGGGACATTCATGAGCACCACCACTTCACCCGTCCAGGCCGTCCCCGCTCTGCGGCGGGTGCTGGTCGCCGTCGACGGTTCGACCGCATCCGTGCATGCACTCGCGTATGCCAAAGCGTTCCTCCCATCGAATGCGGCGGTGCACATCATCAGCGTTGCGGATAATCCGAGAACGCTCGTCCCGCTCGGATCGAAAACCATGGCGTTCCTCGAATCCGCGCGCGTCGAGTTGCTCAGGGATGCATCTGATGCGGTGTCGCGCGCCAAAGCCGCAATGGATCGCGACGATCTCGTCATCGACACGGAAGTCATCGACCTCGCCACACGAGGCGGGGATGTCGTGAATGCACTGGCCGACAGCGCGCAAACCTGGCAGGCCGAACTCCTGATCGTCGGCGCACGTCAGCATCATGGCTTGCTCGGATGGGTCGAAGGGACGGTTTCCGGCCCGCTCGGCAAACTCATCGGATGCCCGCTGCTCATTGTTCCGGAAGGTTTCGCGTCGGTTGCCGAGCATCTGCCACGGCGGATGCTGTTCGCCGTCGACGGAAGCGAGATTGCACTCGACGCATTGCGGACAGGGTTGACATTCTCGCGGGCCGACACCGAATTCCGTGCGATATACGTGGTTGATCCCCCCCCAATGCTGGGCGACTTCGTCCTTGGCGGGGCACTGGAAGAAGCATTGATCGGCGAAGGAAATCATGTGCTCCAGGGTGCCACGGCCATACTCGAACGCACGGCCAGACATGCGCAGTCGCAACTCATTCACGCAGATCGAACCGGCGGGGACGTTTCCCATCTGATCGTGCGCGACGCACTCGAATGGAATGCGGACATGATCGTCATGGGCACTCACGGGCGGCGAGGCGTCACGGGCTGGCTCGTCGGCAGCGTGGCCGGGCGCGTGGCGCGCATCACGAAGACGCCGGTCCTGCTCGTCCATGCGTCGCGTGCGTGACGCGCTTCGTCGTCACGCATCCGCACCCACGGCGTGGAACAGCTCCTCCTCCTGGGCGCAATGCAGGCGCACGATCGCCTCCAGCCCGTACAGCAGGCGTTGTATCGCCTGAACCTGCATGGTGTTCGTTCCGTCGCGCGGCAGGTCGGCGACCATCTGCCTGAGCGATCGGACCATCCTGAAGATCTCTCGGTGTGCGCCGCTCATCGCCGCCAGCGGATCTTCACCGCCGAGCAGCGGCGCAAGACGCGCATAGACCTCCAGATCGTCAGCCCGTTCGTGCGGCAGCAGCCGTTCGTCGAGCGAATCGATCATGTGGACCAGCTCGCTGGCGATGGCGGCCCCAGATAGTCCCGGCAGACGATCCGCGAGATCCCTGATCTGGTCCAGCAACGGTGACAATGCCGTGTGCTCGCGCCTGAGTTGCTCGACGTCGATATCCGCCAACCCGGCGCCCGTCGGCCTCGGGCGCATCATCAACACGCGCAGCGCATTGACGATGACGACGACGTCGACGACTTCCTGAATCACCGCGCCGGCAATCGGCGGCAGGAATCCCGCCGCCGCAATCGTCATCGCGACGACCGACAACGACATGCCGATCACCACGCTCTCGAGCGCGATCCGGCGCGATCGACGCGCGATACGTATCGCGTCCACGAGTCGATCCAGCCGATCGACCAGCAAGACCACGTCGGCGGCTTCGGATGACGCGGCCGCTCCCCGCGCACCCATCGCGATGCCGACGTCGGCTGCAGCCAGCGCCGGCGCGTCGTTCACGCCGTCGCCGACCATGATCGTCACGCCCTCCTTGCGCGCGGCCTGAATCGCGACGAGCTTGTCCGTGGGCGTCTGCTCGGCACGCACGTCGGTGACACCCAGCAGTTCACCGACGGCCTGGGCAATATCGCGCCGGTCGCCGGTCAGCATGACGAGGCGCTCGACGCCTTCGCGCTTGAGCAGCCGCAATGCCCGCGGTGTTTCCAGCCGCACCTGGTCGGCCATTTGAATCGCGCCGATCATGACGCCATCCACGCCGACGAATACGGCAGCCCCGCCCTCGCTGACGACGCGTGCCAGGAATGCGCCGCTCCACGGCGCATTCGTCGCGAATGCTGACACGTATTCGAACTTGCCGATCGCAACGGTCCTGTTGTCGACCCGGCCCGTCACGCCTTCGCCGGCCGTTTCGATGACGGCCGACGGCAGCGACAGGTCGATGCAACGTTCGTGCGCCGCGACCGTCAGCGCGTCCGAGATGACGTGGCCCGACGCTTGGGCCAACGACGCAGCGAAACGCAACACATCGTCCGCTGCGACGTCCGCGCCGCACTCGATCGCAACGATGCGTGCCCGTCCTCCCGTCAACGTTCCGGTCTTGTCGAAGAACAGAGTTGTCGCTTGTGCAAGACGCTCCAGCGCACCCCCGCCTTTGACCAGAATGCCGCGTTTCGAACAACGCGACATGCCGGATACGATGGCGACCGGCACGGCGAGGATCAATGGACACGGCGAGGCCACGACGAGCACGGCAAGCGCACGTGTGACGTCGCCGGTCAACAGCCATGCGATTCCCGCGGCGAGCAGCGATGCGAGCACGAAGAATGCGGCGTAGCGATCCGCGAGACGCACGGACGGGCTGCGCTCGCGTTGCGCACGCTCGACCATACGGACGATGCCGGCAAACGTGCTGTCGCTCGCCGTCGTGCGGGCAATCATTTCGAACGGGGCGCCTGCGTTGACCACGCCGCTGCATGCGTTTTCCCCGGAACGGCGTCGCAGGGTGGACGATTCGCCCGTCAGCATGGACTCGTCCAGTTCCGCGTCGCCGGTCAATGTGCCGTCGACGGGCACGAACTCGCCGCTCCGCACCAGCAGCCTGTCGCCGGGGACTAGGGTGTCCGGCGCAACCGAGCGCCATTCCCCGTTCTCGAAACGGGTTGCCTGCCGGGGGGCGCGGCCGAGCAGTGCGCTCATCTCGCGTTGCGCGCGATCCTGCGCATACCGCTCCAGCGTCCGTCCGCTCGCCAGCATCAACGCAATCACCGCCGCCGCAAGCGTCTCGTCGAGCACGACCGCCAGCGCGATCGCGAGCCACGCGAGCACGTCAATGCCGGCCTGCCGCCTCATCACGGCCTTGACCAGCGAGACCGTCAACGCGAGCAGGACCGGCAACGTCCCCAGCAGCCAGGCGAATCGTGCGAGCGACGGCTGGCCGAACGCCACGCATACGCCGCCGCCGGCGAGCGTGGCGGCCGCCAGAATCAGCAACACGAGATCGATCGACCAGGGGACTCGGGACATGGCCATTGCTCCGATCGCCGTGCATGGTGGTGTTCGCCGCATCCGGTTTCGGTTGCGGACGGCGTGGCATCAGTCTAAGAAGCGCCGCGCTTTGAGCATTGACATGGGTCAGGACGGCGTGCCTCCCGTGAACGACCGGCACGCCGCGTTGCTTGACGTGAGTCAAGCCATCGGCCCCTTTCCTCAGCAAAATTGAGCCGTGACACCGGATGGCCTGGAGTCGATATCGTGCTGACGCTGGCTGTACTCTTCGTGCTGATTCTTCTGCTGAATCTCATGCCGGCGTTCGCCCCACCCACATGGATGGCGATGTCATGGGTCGGGTTCAACCTGCCCGACGGCAATCCGTTCATCTTTGCCGTTGTGGCGGCCGGCGCGGCGACGACCGGCCGTGTCATTCTGGCAACCTTCGCGAGATCGCTCGTCCGCTCCCGCTGGATGCGGGAATCCGACCGCGAAAATATCGACGTCGCCACGCGCTGGCTGCGACAGCATCGGACGCTCACCGCCGGCGCGTTCTTCTTCTATGCCTTGAGCCCGCTGCCGTCGAACTACCTCTTCATTGCATACGGGCTTTCCGGGTTGCCACTCAGAATCATCGCGGTGGCATTCTTTATCGGCCGTGCAACGACCTATGCGATCTGGGCACATCTCGGTCGCTTTGCATCGACCCGGCTGGACGTGGAATCGGAACTCGAAGGCACGTATCTCGGCGGCTACTTCGTCGTCACGCAACTGGTCCTGCTCGGCCTCGTCTTCGCGTTGATGAAGCTCGATTGGCGTGCGCTCGTCAACGAACGCCGGCTGACGTTCAGACGCGGCCATCATCCGCGCGGCTCCGATTGACACACGGCGCACGCGATCTTTCGATCGGGTGCATCGGCCAGCCGATCCCGGATGCGACCGCGGGGAGGCTCTCGCGGCTCCGTGGATCGACGTGGGTCATGACATTCAGGACACGGTGATGCTTCATCACGCGCGCACGCGCGTCCACCGCGATGTCGTGCCCTTGCGCGACAGTGAGATCGGCGTCGATGTCGAGATGCACGTCCACGAGGATCAAATCGCCGGTCTTGCGCGTGCGCAGGTCATGCACGTCGAGCACGCCCCGTGTCGCAACCAGCGTTGCCCGGATCGCCTGCACTTCTTCAGCGTCGGCCGCCCGGTCCATCAGATCATGCAATGCGTCCCAGCCGAACGTGGCGCCCATTTTCACAATCATCCCGCCGACGATCAGCGCGGCGACGGGATCGAGCAGCGGGTAGCCGAACAGGTTGCCGACGATGCCGCACGCAACCACCAGCGAAGATGCGGCATCGGAACGCGCGTGCCATGCATTTGCGACCAGCATGCTCGACTTCACCCGCGTTGCGACCGCTAGCATGTAACGGAACAGACTCTCCTTCGCGACGAGCGCAAGGATCGCCACCCATAGCGCCGTGACATGGACGCGCGCGATCGTCTCCGGATGCTCGAGCTTCTGGATCGCGGACCACAGCATCCCGCCCCCCACCACCAGCAGGATTGCCGCGAGTGCGATCGACGCACCGGTTTCGAAGCGCTGATGGCCATAAGGGTGCATTTCGTCGACGGGCTTGCGGCTATGGTGACCGGCCAGCAGCACGACGAAATCCGCGACGAGGTCGGACAATGAGTGAATCCCGTCCGCCACGAGGCCCTGTGATCGGGACAGGATGCCGACCGCCACTTGTCCAATGCTCAGTGCAAGGTTGACCGCAACGCTCACCCAGGTACTTCGCGTGGCCGCGGTGGCCATTGCAGGCGTCGCTTCCGCGACGGCTTCCGAAACAAGGTTAGATTGCTGTGACATCATGACTCCGGTCACGTTCCAAGGTTGACCAAAGTCGGATAGTCGCAAGCGGACACGAAGGCCCATGCGCGCGTCTCTGGTAGCGACGGTCGCCGGCATTTACGTCGAAAGCTCGTCGAACGCCACCAGCGCATGTGCCGCATACATCATCGACGGACCGCCCCCCATGTAGACGGCGACACCAGCAACCTCCTCGACCTCCTCACGCGTCGCCTTCAGCTTGATCAGCGATTGCATATGGAAGCCGATGCAGTCGTCGCAGCGGCACGAGATCGCGATGCCCAGTGCGACGAGTTCGCGGGTCTTTTTCGTCAGTGCGCCATCTTTGGTAGCGGCCGCGCCCAACGCGCCGAAGGCGGACAGGAGTTCTGGCTGTGACTGCCGAAGCTTGCGCATCTGCTCGGCGACTTCGGCGGTTCTTTCACGGTAACGCAACGAGTTCGACATGGCTGGGCCACTCCGAAGCGAGAGAATCTGGACGGCTCACGACGCTTCGCTTCTGCGACGGGCAATGATGCACCGCGCGTCTGACAACGGCGTGATCTCGGGCATGTATTCCATGGTATTGACGGACGCTCGGCAAGACTTGATCTGCGACAAAGGCCCCCCCGCCCGTTCTGCGTACCGTTGGACTCATGCAAACGACCTGGAGACCATCATGTCCAGAGCAAACAGGTTCACCGTTTCGTTCCTGATCGGCGTCGCGATTGCAGTGATGGCCGGCCTTGCGGACGCCCAGCCTCGCCAGCCTGCTCGTGGCCCCGCTGTCGAGTCGGGAGGCATGATTTATGGCAGTCAACTGATGACGACGGCCGAACGGACCGAGTACCGTACGCGAATGCTCGCGGCAGCGTCGGATGCGGAGCGCGAGAAAATCCGCGCCGAACATCATGCCGAGATGCAGAAGCGTGCGAAAGCGCGCGGAATCAAGCTCCCCGACGCGCCCCCCATGCGCGGCATGCATCGCGGGCAAGGAATGGGGATGGGCATGGGGCCCGGCTACATGCATGGCTGGCCCAGCGGCCCCGCGAGCGGCGCTGCCGGGCAGTGATCGCGCGGTTCGGCACATCCGGCAACGAGCGCGTCGAACCATTCGCCTCCGGCCGTTCTTGCGCACACCCGCCATGCGGCCAAATTGACCTGTCTTCTCAGTCATGCGCATGACGGGCCAAACGCGTAGCCGAATTGGGTTCGCCAGGCGCTGGCCACGACACTGTCACGCGTAGCCCGCCAAGTACGGTTGATCGGTCAACCTGAATATCGGCGTCATGCGCCGCCGCGATTCTCCGCACGATCGACCACCCAAGGCCGCTGCCACTTGGCCCGGTTCCCGCAGGCCGAAAGAATCGCTCACCCAGTCGGTACAGATCGTCGTTGCCCATGCCCGGGCCATTATTCTCGACCCGACGCATGGTTCGATGGTCTCACCCGGCCGGCATTCAGCATCAGGATGTGCAACAGGTCGAACTCGCGCATGGACAGCGAGACGGCCTCGCCAGCGCGGCGTGCAGTTCGCGACGCGGGCTCCAGCTCAACGTCCTGCGCGTGGAGTTGCTCTGTCGGGCGGCCGTGGGACCGCTGCACCAGAGCCCCTCAGACGCGCACCGAGCTCGTATAGGTCCACGGGCTTGATACGTAATCGTCCGCCCCTATGTCAGGGGCCTTTATTAGGTCCGGTACGGCGTCGCGTGCGGTCAGGATCGGCAACGCAATACCGCTGCGACGAATATGTTGCAGGACATCGATCCCATCCATGAGCGACAGCCCGAGATCGAGGACGGCCGCGGCATGAACACGCGCGCGCAGCTCGCGCTGGGCCGCGTCGCCGTCATGCACCCAGTCGACCTGGAACCCTTGCTGGCGCAATCCGGCGCGAATCCCGTCTCCGAGCAGGACATCGTCTTCCACGAGCAGGATACGCACGATCAGGCACTCCGCCGGTGGCCGTCAGTCGTCATCCCGGCCCATCGCATTCGCAGGGCGGCCGGCGTCCGTCGCGACGGGCCGGTCCGCTTGAAGGGGCTGCGGCGCCGCATGCCATTGCGCCCACCACCAGCCGATCACCGCCGCTGTCATGACGACGGCAATCCCCCACCAGGCACACCGGATGCCGTCGAGCGGCGCACCGCGCTTGTAGCCGGTCACCATCGACCCGGTCAGATTCTCCCGATGCACGACGCTGCTGACGAGCACGGCGGCGAGATGCACCGCAACGAGCGCGAGCATCACGTTCGCTGCGCCTTCATGAAGATCACCGAACGATTCGCCGTTTCCGGTGTAGGCCGCCCAGCCGGTGACCCCGGTGACGACCGTCATCGCCAGCATGGCGACGATCGCGACCGCGCCCGCCGGATTGTGGCCGACGTGGTGCTCCGGCCTCCCTTTCGCAAGGCTCAGCACGTAGCGGAAAACGGCCGCCGTGGAACGTACGAACGACGAGAACCGCGCATGACGCGGGCCGACCACGCCCCATACGACGCGAAACGCGACGAGCGCCAGCATCGTGTATCCGAACGCGACGTGCATCAGTCGCCAGCGCTCGCTCTCGGCGGTCAGCCACGCGCCGGCGAAGGCAACCACCGTCAACCAGTGGAACGCACGAAGCGGCGCGTCCCAGACCAGTATCCGGGCAGGACGCGAGCGCGTCGTTTCACCGTGAGCCCGGGATGCGGACGAATCGTTCATCGAAATTTCCTTTGTCTGCTTGCGTATGACATGCGGCGCAATTCGACAGCCGCTTCACTGCGGGGCTGCGCCACACGGACGCGGGAACCTCGTCGTGCGAGGCGACGAACCACGCCGACCGGGTAACCCGGTCTTCCGGCGGACGGCGAGCCGCGGCGCCCGTTGCCGCGTGTGCCGTCAGCCAGCTTTCCAGTTGCCCGATGCTCGTCGGATCCAGCGTTGCATCGGTGCCGAAGTGGTGATCGAGACCGTTCAGAATGCGGCGCCACGACTCGGCGGGCAGCGCCTCGGGCGGATAGGCGACATGGCAGGTCGCGCACTCCTGCTTGTACTTGGGGAGCAACGGAATCACGACGCCCCGCATGTCGTCTTCGGCCAGCGCCGCGCGCGGCAGCAGCGACATCAGCAGCAGCGCGAGCACGCTTGCGCGCACATATCGGACGGGAGCAATTCCGCGCAAGGAGGTTGTCGTGTCAACGTCGTTCATGATTGTTCGCCATCAGGGTTTCAGGCTCATGAGCCAGCTCAGGACGTCAGCCTTTTCGATTGCCGAACATTCACGCCCGACGACGTCCTTGCAGTTTCTGCGGAACCATTTTTCGGTCCGCGCCTTGTCCGTGAACCGTGCCGGATTGAAGGCAGGAGCAAGCGGCTCGATGGTCTTGCTGGTGACCACGTGCCTGCCTTGGCCGGTCGGCGTACTTCCATGACAGGTCGCGCAACCCCAGTCGCGCCCGTGTCGGGACGTGAAGAACTGCTGCCCTCGCGACGGCACGGCGCTTGAGCCTGCCTTAGCCGTATAGCCGTCCAGCAACCGGGCAGACGTTTCGGCGTAGGCACACGCGACGGCTGCAAGCAGCATCGATACAGAAACGCATGGATAACAAAGCGCGCCAATGGAACGGGATATCCGCATCGTGATTCTCCTGGGCGATGCGTTCATGTTCGGGCGGATTCCTTACCGCATTCTTAACGTCCCGGCGTGCGTCAGCCGGAACGATGTCACACAACTGCGCAATCGAATCGACCGCTCGGAGAATCCCGGAAAAGCCTGCTGTAGCGACGCGCTGATACAAACGATTTTCAGCTCGCCAAACACCTGAGGAGAACGGGCCAGTCATACAGATCGACCGGCATCATCGCGGCATCTGCCGGCTCGCCTTTGCGCAGCCAGAGCATAGGCGCATGACGTCGTGTCGATCAGGGTCTTCCCAGTAAAACCGGATATCGACGCCTCGATGAGAATCCACCCGTACCTGTTTCGTCTCATGAATATGACGATCGCGTGCCGACACCGTGTAGCGACCCGCCGGCAAGCGCACGTACAGGAACGGGCCCGTCGTTTGTACGGTGAGAACATGCCGCATACCTTCCAGGATGCTGACATCCACGTCGGACAAATACTCGCCTGTTTTCGACGCGAACGTCATCCTCAGGTTATAGCGGGAAGCCGCCTCGCGGAACGCACCTACTTCGTCTGCACCGATGCCACCCGTTACGTATGTAACCCCGCCGTGCTCAACCGGTGTCAAAGAAGTATCGGCATAAGTACCTGTTACCGTCGCAAGAAGACAAATTGACGCGCACAGCGCGCCGATGATTCTGGTCGGCATGATTCTCTCCGCCCGCGCATGACGTCTTTCAGATCGATTTCCGACCGGATATTCCGCGTGTAACGCGACTGTCGAGGCGCCGTGTGCGAATCTCGTTGAACTCGTGGTCAGGATCCCGCTGTTAGGCACTTCGATCTTGACTCAAATCAATCGATCATTCGACACGGAATCTAGTCTGGTTATCAATCGACTTCGCGTCCCGAAGCCAACGTAGTGCTACGGATTCCGATGATGATTCATACCCGAGCAAGCGCGTATATTGCCTCAGTTTCTCTCGCGCTCCTTACCGCCTACAGTTCGAACGCCGAAGAGCTAGCGCGGATACCTGCGCATTCGCAGCGTTACGGCACCCACATCGGCATTTCCGCGTACGACGACCCGCTACTCAAGGGTGTGACGTGTTTCATTTCCGGACCGGTCTCGAATCGTGATCGACGCAATCTCCATGACCGAAATACCGGAGGCACGGCAACGTCGGTCTCTTGCCATCAAGTCGGACCGCTCTCGACCACGGCACGCGTGCCGCAACAGGCGCAGGTGTTTGACGAATCGATCGATCCGGTTTTCAGATCGATACACATAATTCGGATTCTGGATATTCGGCGTCTCGTTGTGTTGTATTTCTCGTTCGCCAAGAGTGATCTGGCGGGCGATCTGCCCGGACACGTGGACGTCGTCCGGTTGCCCGCAATTTTCGGAAATCAGGATGCGGCAGGCAAGTGAATCGAGCGCCGGTCCGCGGCGAGTCGTCCGACAGCTTGCACAATCATCGCAAGCCATCAACGCACACTGTCCGTGGTGGCGTTAAGCTGTCGCAGAGGTGGCGCGTGCAACATCGTTACCGCGCACGAGCAGGACCGGACAAGTCGATCCGCGCAGGAAGCGTTCCGCGACACTGCCGAGAAAGAGTCGCCGCACACCGTGTCGCCCGTGCGTCCCGATCACGACCAGATCAATTGAGTTGTCCACAACGTAGCGCTGAAGGCGCTCCGGGACATCCTGACCGGCCTCAGTCTCGATGATTTCCCTGTCGCCGCGTAACGCTGCGTTCGAAATCGCCTGAACGGCATCTCGCAACACCGACTCGCCATAGTGCCGGATCTCATTGAGTAATTCGTCAGGCTCCACGCGCCCGCCATATGCGAACAGGGTGGATCTGTCGACGACGAACACGACGAAGAGGCTGGCGCCGCACAATCTGGCCAGCTTGATACCTTCGACAAGCGCCTGTTTCGATGACGGGCTGCCATCCATGGCGATCATGATTTTCGTGTACATGCAAACCTCGCTCAATGACTGAACCCGCTCGCTGCGCCCATCCTCATCATCGACGCTCGCCGGGCCCTTGTGTTGCGCCAGGTCAACGGTTTGAAATCACGTCTAGCGCGACCGAACCGGCATGTTTTCCGAAAGTGTGGTCGGTGGGTACACGACGACGGTTTTTCCGACCTGCAGGCCAGCGAGCACTTGAGCGGCCTCCGTGTTGCGCTGTCCGATCTGAACGATCTGTCGTATCGCCCGTCCGTGATCGACCTCGAACGCGCACCACTGCTCCGCGCACCGGAACAACGCCCCGACCGGTATGCTCAGCACATCCATGCGCTCCCAGATGACGATTCTGCCCTGCACGCGATAACCGTCGCTCAACCGGCCGGGCGGCGTGGTCAGGTCTGCAATCACATGCACGCGCTGTTCTTCCACGCCGAGCGCCGAGATCTTCGTGAACGCGCCAGGCTCGACGACACGCACCCGTGCGCCGATCGGCGCTGCCCCGCCCCAGTCTTCCACGGAAACGCGCATGCCCGGGCTGATCTTGACCGCGTCGGTCGACAGCACGTCGACGACGACTTCGTAGCGCGAAGGATCGGCCAGCAGCATGATCGCGGTGCCTGCGGGCACGACGTGCTCGCTCTTTTCGTCGACACGCAGCAGCACCGCGTCGACCGGAGCACGAACCTTGACGGGCTGCCCTGCCTCGAGTGCCTCGAGATTCGCCACGGCAGCCCGAACTTCGGCGGCTGCGGACTTCTCGCGTGCGGACGCTGCTTCGAGATCGCTCCTGCCAGTTGCCTCGATGGCGCGCAACTGCTCCATGCTTTGCCTGGAGATTGCGCCTGCGTCGACCAGAGTCTGGCCTCGCTCGCGTTCCCGGCGCGCCTGCGCGAGATCGGCACGGGTGTGCTCGACACGCGCCTGCGCCTCGCGCAGTGACGCCTCCGCAGCCTGCACGCGTGCACGCTGCTGGGCGCTTTCGCCGGGGGTCATCGGCACGGGCACAAGCACCGCGATCACGTCTCCGGTTCGCACCCGGTCTCCTTCACGCAGCGTCACGCGCAGCAAGCGGCCCGTGATCGGTGCCGTGACCACGTAGCGATCATGCGCGCGAATTTCGCCATCCTCGTCGATCGTGACCCGGAGCGGACCGGTCGTCACCTTCGCTGTATCGACAGCGGTCGGCGCCGGCCAGAACGCATAGCCGAGCGCGAACGCGACCGCGAGTGCGCCGGACGCGAAGAACAGGAGCGGGCCCTTGCTGGCGCGCGTCATGATTCCCTCGCCTTGAGCACGGCGACGATGTCGAGACTTCCGATCTTCCGTGCCACCAGCCAACCCGACGCTGCCACAGTGCTCGCGGTCATCAGAAATGCCTGCGCGAATGTCGCCGGCTGCACCACGAGCGGCAGGCGATACAGATCCGTTGCAAGCCGATCCGCCAGGAACGCGCATACGCCATAGCCTAGTAAGAGACCGGCCGGCGTCGCAAGCGCGGCGAGGAGGAACTGTTCACCGAGCAGAATCCATGCAACCTCCATGCGCGTGAATCCGAGCACGCGCAGCGACGCCAGCTGCTGCAGGCGCTCCGAATAGGCGATACGCATTCCGTTGAATGCGACACCGAATGCGATGATGCAGGCGAACGTGAAATTGATGGAGGTCGAAAGCCGGACGCTTTCATTCATGATCTTGCGAAAGCTGTCGATCACCGACTGTCGGACGGCCACTGCGTTGACGGCGGGCATGTGCTTGAGCGTGGCGTACAGACGATCGGCCGCGCGCGCGTCGATCTGCAGCCAGGCGCCGGACCAGTTGCCGCCTTCTCCGAGAAGACGCGCGAGAGCCTGCTGGTCCATGTAGGCGCGAACGCCGACCAGTTCTCCGACCCGTCCCGCGAGCATGACCTGCCGCGACTGGCGCTTGCCTTCCAGCACCTCCACGGTGACCCGGTCGCCCGTGTGCACGCCGAGGGTGTCGGCGAGTTGCGACGAAATCACGATGCCGTCCGGCGGCACGCGCATCGGCAGGCTCCGCTCGTCGACCAGTCGATGCATCTGCGCCGCCGGCGCGATCCCGCTCAGCGACAAGCGGCGCGATCGATATCCGGCAGAGATCCGGACGGGGACGTCGCGAAACGGCTCGACGCGCAGCACGCCGGGAAGTCGCTGGAGCGCGTAGATGGCTCGATGGGACAACGGCTGTCCGAATGCGACGGTCACGTCCTGCCGTTCGACGCGCTGAAACTGAACGTCGAACAGATAATCGATTGCGTCGAAGAAGAAGCCGCCCGTTACGAGAATCGCACTTGCACAGGCCATCGCAACACACGACAGCAGCGATTTGAGCGGTTGCCGCGTAATGTTGCGGGCGATCATCCGCCACGTTACGCCGAGATGGCGGTACAGGCCGAACCGTTCAAGCCACCCGGCCGCGAACGCAGGCGGCAGCGGCGCTCGCATTGCCTCCACGGGCATCAGCCCGGCGGCCTTCGTCACACCGGCGGCCGTCCCGACCAGCGCGGTGGCGAAGCTCACGATGGCAGCGAGGATCGCGACATGCGCGTCGACATGGTATTCAAGATGCGCGAATCGGTAGTACCGCGCGTACAGCGCGGTCAGCGACGAGCCCAGCGCCAGACCGGCGGCATAGCCAACGGCGGCCCCCGCCGCGGCGATCAGGCACGCGAACTGAAGGTAATGCAGTGCGACCCGGGCGTTTCCGTATCCGAACGCTTTCATCAGACCGATCTGCGTGCGCTGGGTATCGACCAGCCGGTTCAGGACGTTCTGAAGCAGAAACATGGTTACACAGAAGAAGATGGCCGGAACATAGGTCGCCGTGATCCGGTTCTGCGCGATCTCGTCCGAAATGAACCGGTTCGAAACCTGATCTTCTCGCGTTATCGTGCCGAGCCCGCCGTAGGCAGCCAGCTCGCGATCGACCTGCGCGACAACGCGTGGCACGATCGCACTGCCATCGAGCGATAGCACGAGGTCGTTGAATGCGCCGTCCATCCGGAAGGCGGCCGATACGGCTTCGGTGCCCATCCAGAGCACGCCATAGTGGCGATTGTCGGGAAAGATGGAGCCGGCTCCGGTTTCGTATACGTATTCCGGTGAAATGGCAATGCCGACGATCTGGAGCCGCTTCCAGCGTCCGTTCAGCACGGCACCGATGAGCTGCCCCGTGAGCAGGTGGTTCGCGTCTGCGAACGCGGCGCTGACCAGCACTTCGTCGTCACGGCCTGGCGCGACGTACCGGCCGCGCTGAAGATGCAGTAGATCGAGCGACGGCCCGCCCCGTTCGGGAACCGAGACCACATGGCCGGTAGCCGGTTCGGCGAGCCCAGGCACGTCGAGCGTCACATCGGCAACCACGCGTGCGTCGACTGCGGCAACGCCGGGCAATGCCGCTATTTGCGTCGCGACCGCAAGCGGTGCGCGCTTCAGGTGCACGAACAGGTCGGCGAACCGGTGCGACGCATAGTATTCCTGTTGCGCCCGCAGCAGGACCAAGTACGTGCTGCGCATCGCGACGAACGAGGCCACGCCGCACGCAACGACCAGGACTGCCGCCATCGCCTGGGCGCGCATGCGCCACAGATCGCGCCACGACAGGCGTGTCAAGGTGCTCACCATGTGAGACCCCGGGCATCCGAACGTCGCACATTGCGGTGCTCTTCGACGATCGTGCCGCTACTCATGCGCACGACCCGGTTCGCCATCTCCGCGATAACGGCGTTGTGGGTCACAACTATGGTGAGCGTGCCGAACTCTCGGTTGACCCGCTCCAGCACGTCGAGTACGAGCCGCCCGGTGCGAAAATCCAGCGCGCCCGTCGGTTCGTCGCACAGCAGGACTTCAGGCCGCTTGGCAACCGCTCGAGCTATCGCCACACGCTGCTGCTCGCCACCGGACATTTGCGAAGGAAAGTTCCCGGCCAGCGAATCGATGCCGACCATGCGCAAGGCGTCATCGGGATCGAGCGGATGCTCTGCGATATCGGTCACGAGCGCGACATTCTCGCGAGCAGTCAAGCCGGGTATGAGGTTGTAGAACTGGAACACGAAACCGACGTGCTCACGCCTGAACCGGGTAAGTTCGCGCTCGGTTGCGGTTGAAAGACGATGGTCGCGGTAATTGATGATGCCGCTCGTCGGCGTGTCGAGTCCGCCCATCAAGTTAAGCAGTGTCGATTTGCCGCTACCCGACGTACCGAGCAGCACCACGAACTCGCCAGCTTCGAGTTCGAGCGTGACGTCCTTGAGCGCATGGACGCTGACGCTTCCCATCGGATAGATCTTGCTGACTGCCTGGATGGAAAGGACAGTCTCCATTGCGCACTCCAGACGAAAGCTTGCGAGTGCAGATCACGTTAGCGATTCACCCGGCTCGCCGATTGATCTGTGTCAACGGCCAACTCCACGATCATCCCGTCCGCCCGTGCTCGCACTCGAAGCATGCGATCGCCGGGAAAGCCGATTGTCGCGTCACGGGAGCTCGGGCAATGTCGACCACGATCCTTGTCCGAGATCAAATGGCGCCGGCCTCGCGTACCTAGAGTCGAATCGGACGAGCATCGTCGATGCGGCGCTCCGGCACGAACGGACGCGCCGAAGGAACGATGCATCCGGCGCCAGCTTCGGTACATGCATGGTACCGTTGGCCGACGTCGGCGTTCCGAATTCGCCTCCGGATCGATTCAGGCCGGCGATCAAACGGCAGGCGCCGTGACAGCAAGGAAGAAGGCCATGACCGTATCTCTGCCGCCCCAGGCGCTTGCGACGCTGCGCGATTCCGCAGCGAAGGTCGCGTCGCTGCTCAAGGCACTCGCACATCGCGACCGCCTGCTCCTGCTGTGCCAGCTCGCGGAAGGCGAGCGCAACGTGCAGGAACTCGAGCATCGCGTGGGCGTTCATCAGCCCAGTCTTTCCCAGCATCTCGGCGTGCTGCGTGCGGAATCGATCGTGTCGGCGCGACGCAACGGGAAGTACGTCTACTACCGCCTCGCCGACGATGAGATCAGACAAATCATGAAGACCTTGTCGATGCTTCATCACGTCGCCCCTGCAAAGCGGCTTCACTAACAGCGTCGGCGTCCGTCGATGCCGGGCCTTCACGTCGGCGAATCCCGGCCGAATGCAAGCGTTCGTGCGCAGCACCGTCGCGCGTCTGGCGCGAATGAACCGCCGGGAATCGGCCGTTGATCTGCATCAAGCCCCCATTGCCGGCCCGATCCACTATTGACTTCACGACATGGGTGGGGTGATTGGCGGAAGCCGACAACGCCCGTGCAATCGGGCAGCCGTGCATGACAGGATCTCCGGCAGGCAACGGCGACGTGTTTTACCCGCGATGCCCGAAACGGCCAGTCATCCGGACGAACGCGTTTGCCGAGGCCCCTATGCAGGTAAAGCGCTGGACCATTGCAGTGATGCTTGCCCGTGCGGAGTGCGCTGTTTCGCGCGTCGCCGTGCGAACCGGCCTCGGGTGGCCGATCGTGTTTGCCTGCTCGATCGCACTGCCGCCGCAATGGGCCCATGCGCAGTCGCTCGCTACGCTCGTCGTCGCGCAGACGACACAGTTCGACGAGTTCGTTTCCGAAGCCGTGATCGAATCGGCCAGGCAAACGACCGTCGCCGCGCAGGTCGCCGGCCGCATCACTGCGATTCAGGTCAAGGCGGGCGATCACGTCGACACCGGACAAATTCTCGTCACGGTCGACCAACGCGCAACCGATCAACAACTCGCCGCGGTTCGTGCGCAGGTCGGCGCGGCACTGGCAGAAGCCCACGTCGCGCAGCGCGAGATGGAGCGCACCAAGTATCTGTTCGACCGACAGTACGTCAGCCAGGCGGCACTAGATCGCGCCAGCGCGCGCTACAAGGCAGCGGCGGCGATCGCAAACGCGCGGCAGGCGGATGCACGCGCGGCCGCGGTCGAGCCGACATTGCGCAAGATCGGCGCTCCCTATCCGGCCGTGATCGCCAGCGTCAACGTCGAAATCGGATCGATGGCGATGCCGGGGATGCCCCTGCTCACGCTGTTCGACCCCGTCGCGCTGCGCGCCGTGGCCACCGTACCGCAATCGCGCCTACCGGCGCTGCACGAGCGTGCCCCCGTCCGGATCGAACTGCCCGACCTGCCCGGCTCGACGCAATGGCAGACGGCGACGGCCGTCACGGTCCTGCCGCTCACCGACCCGCAAAGCGATGCGGCCCAGGTGCGCCTGGGCCTGCCGGCATCGGCCGGCGACATTCGGCCGGGCATGTTTGCCCGCGCGTACTTTCCAATAGGCGATGCGCACCGGCGGCTGCTCGTTCCGCTATCCGCAGTTGTTCACCGTACCGAAGTGACCGCGGTCTATGTCGTCGGAAGCGATGGCCGCGTCGCGCTGCGACAGGTACGCGTCGGCAAGGCATTCGCCGGCCAGGTCGAAATCCTGGCCGGCCTGTCGCCGGGCGAGCGGATCGCACTGGACCCGCTTGCGGCGGCCGCTCGACAGTGATGCCGGGATGGAATCCATGCCATGAGCACGCCTCGTCTCGGTCTGTCCGGCAGAATCGCCGCTTTCTTCCTGCAACACCGGATCACTCCGCTGGTTGCGCTGGTGGCGCTCCTGCTCGGCGTGTTCGCGATGGTCACGACGCCTCGCGAAGAAGAGCCGCAGATCAACGTTACGATGGCCAACGTGCTCGTGCCGTTTCCCGGCGCGAGCGCGCACGACGTCGAGCAGATGGTGGCCGGGCCCGCCGAGCAAGTGCTGTCGCAGATCAACGGCATCGAGCACGTCATGTCGGTCTCGCGGCCGGGGCTTGCGGTGCTGACGGTTCAGTTCAAGGTCGGTGTGCCGCGTACCGAGGCGCTGGTCAGGCTGTACGACACCGTGTTCTCGAACCAGGACTGGCTGCCGCGAAATCTTGGCGTGCTGCCCCCGCTGATCAAGCCGAAAGGCATCGACGACGTGCCGATCGTCGTGCTCACGCTCTACGGCACGCGGCCCGATGCCAATGCATTCGATCTCGAGCGCGTCGGTCATTCGATCGAGGCCGAACTCAAGCGCGTGCCCGGCACGCGGGAAGTCACGACGATGGGCGGGCCGCAACGCGCCGTCAACGTGCTGCTCGATCCCGCCCGCATGCGCGCCGCGCGGGTCACGATCGACGATCTGCGCCGCGTACTCGCCACCGCCAATGCGGGTGCGTCGGTCGGCGATCTCGTGCGTGACAATCGTGCGATCCATGTCGAAAGCGGCCCAGTACTCGCCGATGCGCGCGACGTCGGCAACGTGATCGTGGCCGTACATGACGGCCACCCCGTATCCGTCGACGACGTGGCCGATGTGCGCGACGGCGCGCCCGCGCCCACCCGCTATGTGTGGGAGGGTCTTGCCGGCGCGCATCCGGCCGAATACCCGGCCATCTCCGTCACGGTGACCAAGAAGCCGGGCGAAAACGCGGTCGCCGTCGCGGCAAACGTGCTGAAGCGAGTCGACACGTTGCGAAACACCGTTATCCCGGGCGATGTGAGAATCGAAGTCGCGCGCGACTACGGTGTCACCGCCAACGCGAAAGCACTGAAGCTGATCGAGAAGCTCGCCTTCGCCACCACATCGGTCGTTGTGCTGGTGCTCGTCGCGCTCGGCTGGCGCGAGGCGCTCGTGGTCGGTCTCGCGGTCGTCCTGACGCTCACCGCCACGCTGTTCGCATCGTGGGCATGGGGCTTCACGCTGAATCGCGTCTCGTTGTTCGCATTGATTCTCGCGATCGGCATTCTCGTCGACGATGCAATCGTCGTCGTCGAAAACATTCATCGCCACCATCTGCTCGAGCCGGAAGCGCCCGTCGCGTCGGTCATCCCACGCGCGGTCGACGAGGTCGGCGGCCCCACGATACTCGCGACACTGACCGTGATCGCGGCGCTATTGCCGATGGCATTCGTCACAGGTCTCATGGGGCCGTACATGAGCCCGATACCGATCAACGCGAGCATGGGAATGGCGATCTCGCTGTCGGTCGCCTTCGTGGTGACGCCGTGGCTGTCACGCATCTGGCTGGCGCAAGTACGGCCCAATGCGAAAGGCGGCTTGCATGCGAAGCTCGAACCGCTGTTTGGCAGGATCTTCGCGCCGTTCCTCGACGATGCGGCTGGCGCGCGGCACCGCAACCTGCTGTGGCTGGCCATTGCCGGTGCGATCGCGCTTTCGCTCACGTTGCCGGTGTTCCAGTGGGTCGTGCTGAAGATGCTGCCGTTCGACAACAAGTCCGAGTTCCAGGTCGTTGTCGACATGCCGGCCGGCACGCCGCTCGAACGGACCGCGGCAGTCCTGCACGAAATGGGCGCGTACCTTGCGAGCGTCCCGGAAGTGTCCACCTACCAGGCGTACGCAGGCCTGTCGGCCCCGATCAATTTCAATGGCCTCGTCCGCCAGTACTATTTGCGGGCAGGCGGCAACGTGGGCGATATCCAGGTCAATCTGGTCGGCCAGTCCGGGCGCCGGCAGCAAAGCCACGCGATCGCGACCGCCGTGAGACCGGCGCTCGAGCGCATCGCCGAGCGCAGCGGTGCACGCGTGAAAGTGGTCGAAGTGCCGCCGGGGCCGCCCGTGCTTGCGCCCATCGTCGCCGAGGTATACGGCACCGGGACAGACGAACGAAACCGCGTGGCACGCGAGGTTCGTCGTGTCTTCTCGACGACGCGCGGTGTCGTGGACGTCGACGACAGCACGGTTGCCGCGGCCCCGCAACGCGATTTCGATCTCGACCGCCGCAAGGCCGGCCTGCGCGGCGTCTCGCAGGCTGACGTCGCCAGCACGCTCAAAGCGGGGCTGACCGGCAACGACGTGACCTACCTGCACGACGGCAGCAAATACCCGGCTGCCGTTCGGCTCGTGTTGCCTGCCACGCTCGAAGGCGATGCGTCGGCGCTGCTGGCGCTGGCGGTCCGCGGCAGCGACGGCCAGTTGATTCCGCTGTCGGAACTCGTACGCGAACGGAGCAGCCGGATCGAACAGCCGATCTACCACAAGGATCTGCTGCCCGTCACCTATGTCGTCGGCGACATGGCCGGCAGGATCGACAGTCCGCTGTACGGGATGTTCGAGATGCGCGACCGCCTGTCGAAGCTCGCGACGCCCGGTGGCAGTCCGCTCGGCGAATGGTTCATCCGGCAGCCCGACGACCCGTACCGCTCGTTCGCGATCAAATGGGACGGCGAATGGCAGGTGACGTACGAAACCTTCCGGGACATGGGCATCGCATATGCGGTCGGACTCGTGCTGATCTATCTGCTCGTCGTCGCGGAATTCGGCTCGTACCTGACACCGCTGATCATCATGGCGCCGATCCCGCTGACGATCATCGGCGTGATGCCTGGACACGCGCTGCTCGGCGCGCAGTTCACTGCGACGTCGATGATCGGAATGATCGCGCTCGCCGGAATCATCGTGCGCAACTCCATCCTGCTCGTCGACTTCGTGAACCTTCAGGTCGCCGATGGCGTTCCCTTCAAGGATGCCATCGTGCGATCGGCGGCGACACGCGCGCAGCCCATCCTGCTCACCGCATTCGCCGCGATGATCGGCGCGTTCTTCATCCTTGACGACCCGATCTTCAACGGCCTGGCGGTATCGCTGATCTTCGGGATCCTGGTATCGACGCTGCTGACGCTCGTCGTCATCCCGTTGCTCTACTACACCGCCTACCGGCAGCGCCCTCTCGCTGTCCATCGTTGAGGAGACGATCATGACATCCTGGCAAATCACGCGAATCGTCGCGGGCATGTTGATCCTGGTTTCATTGGCCATCGGCGCGTCCGCCAGCCCGTTGTACGAGAGCAGCTGGTGGCTCTGGTTGACCGCCTTCGTCGGGGCGAACCTGTTGCAGAGCGGCTTCACGCAATGGTGTCCGATGGAAATCTTCATGCGCAAGCTCGGCGTGAAGGGCGGCGCCTGAGCGCTGGCGACAAATCTCCCGGCTCACGATGGTGACGATCATGACGCGCACCGCACGCCTGCTGATCCTGCTCACGCTTGCCTGGATTCCGCTTGCACGCGCGGAAACAGACCTGTTGGCCGCCGCGAAGGACGCCCTAGCACACGATCCCGGCTATGCGGCCGCACTTGCCCAGCATCAGGCCGACGCGACCAAGCGCCGACAGGGACACGCAGGTTTCCTGCCCCAGGTCGTGGCGACCGGGAACGTGCGTTACGGAACCGTCGATCAGGAAACCACCGGCGCACATTTCTCTGGCGGCGGCTTCGGTTCCAGCAACGGCATCGCTTTCGACACGCGCGCGGCCGGTGCGACCGGCGCCGGCTGGGCCATCACGATCAAGGAAAACCTGTTCAGCGCCGAACGAAACGCCGTCGCCGTCCAGATGAATGCAGCCGCTGACGCCGGCGACGCGCAACTGGCCGAGGCCCGTCAATCCGTGATGCTCGAAGTCGCGCAGACCTACTTCGCCATCCTGCTCGCGGAAGACGACGTAGCCGCGCTGAACTCGACCAGGGCCGCGGCACTCGAAGCTCGCGATATCGCACGTGCTCGCTTCGAGACCGGTGATGCGTCGATCACGGACGTCAGGGACGCAGAAGCACGCGCGGACCTCGCGAACGCGCAGCTGATCGCTGCGCAGACGGCGCTCGACCTGAAGCGCGCCGAACTTCGCGACGTCACCGGCAATGCCGACACTGCGCTGCGTCACCTTGGCCGAACGTCGACGCTCGATGCCATCGATGCGGGCGACTTCGCTGACTGGCAAGCGCGCGCGATGACGGGCAACCCGCTGATCGCGCTGCGCAGGCTGGGCATGGAAAGCGCAAGGGCGGAGGCAACAAGGTATCGCCCCGGAGCCGGGACGACGGTCGACGCGTTTGCATCGTACATCGGCGATCGGACGAACGGCACCGGCTATGGCGGAAACAGTTCGATGCGCAGCAACAGCGCGGTCGTCGGCGTCATGGTGACCATTCCGCTGTACACGGGGGGCTTGCGCAATGCCAAGCGCGATGAAAGCGCGGCATTGCTGCGCAAAGCCGGGTTCGACGAGGAAGCCGCGCGCATCGCGGTTGCGCGCGAGGTCAGACAGGCGTTTCTGGGCCTGCGTAGCGCAATGGCGCAAGTCGCCGCCCTTGCGCTGGCATTACGTTCGGCCGAACGCCAACTGAATGCGAACCAGACGGGATTCGAGGCCGGCGATCGGCCATCCATCGACGTGCTGAATGCGCAACAGGCGCTGTATACGACCCGCCGGGATCTCGCAGCCGCCCGTTATCAGGTTGTGATGAACCGATTGCGGCTCGCTGCCGCCGCCGGTGAGCTCGATGAGACGCTGCTGGCACGGATCAACGGCTATCTTCAATAGCCGGGCCACCGGCATTCCGGTTTCACGCGGCGGTGCGCATGGATTTTCATCTGAACCGCTCCAGCAGGCAATCAAATCCAGGAGGAGACGATATGGCTCAAATCGTGATAGTGGGCGCCGGACTCGGCGGCCTGTCGATGTCCTTTGCGATGCGCAAGGCCGCGCGGACGGACGACTCGGTGATGGTGCTGTCGGAGAGCACACGATTCCATTTCGTGCCGTCGAATCCGTGGGTAGCCGTCGGGTGGCGCAACCGCAACGACATCTCGGTCGATCTGCAGCCCATACTTCAGAAGCGAGGTGTAGGCTTCGATGCGGGCGGCGTGAAACGGGTTCATCTGGAGCGAAACGAAGTCGAACTGGCAAGCGGCGACACGGTCGCGTACGACTACCTGATCATCGCGACGGGCCCGAAGCTCGCGTTCGACGAAAT
The DNA here is from genome assembly GCF_024704855.1 of Burkholderia sp. HAN2018. Classification (NCBI taxonomy): domain Bacteria; kingdom Pseudomonadati; phylum Pseudomonadota; class Betaproteobacteria; order Burkholderiales; family Burkholderiaceae; genus Burkholderia; species Burkholderia sp. HAN2018. The sequence goes on from NZ_QOBB01000027.1 coordinate 75,163, forward strand.
CGACGGGCTCGGTCCGCAGGCCAACACGCAGTCGATCTGCCATGTCGATCACGCGGAAGCGGCGGCGACATCCTGGGATGCGTTTGTCCGAAACCCCGGCCCCGTGGTGGTGGGGGCAGTACAAGGCGCGTCCTGCTTCGGGCCGGTCTATGAATACGCGATGATCATGGATACCGATCTTCGCCGGCGCAAGATCCGCGACCGCGTACCGATGACGCTCGTTACCCCCGAACCGTACGTCGGCCATCTGGGACTGGGCGGAGTCGGCAATTCGAAAGGCATGCTCGAGTCGACGTTGCGCGAGCACGACATCAAGTGGATCTGCAACGCGAAAACGAATCGCGTGGAGCCGAACACGCTGTATGCGACCGAACTCGACGATCTCGGGCACGAGCGGCGCACGCACGAACTGCCATTCGGCTATTGCATGATGCTGCCTGCCTTCAGAGGCGTCGACGCAGTGTCCGGCATCGGCGATCTGACCAATCCGCGCGGCTTCGTGCTGATCGACGAATTCCAGCGCAACCCGACGTACCGGAACGTGTATGCAGTCGGCGTGTGCGTCGCGATCGCGCCGCTCGAGCCCACGCCGGTCCCGACCGGCGTGCCCAAAACCGGATTCATGATCGAATCGATGGTGCATGCCGCGGCGGAGAACATCCGTGCTTCCCTCGACGGTCACGAACCGTCGGCGCGCGCGACATGGAATGCCGTCTGCCTGGCGGATTTCGGCGATCGCGGGATCGCGTTCGTCGCACTTCCGCAGATTCCACCACGCAACCTGAACTGGTCGAGCGAAGGAAAATGGGTGCACGCGGCAAAGATCGCGTTCGAGAAGTATTTTCTCCATCGCATGAGAACCGGCGCGACCGAGCCGGCATACGAGCGCCTGCTGCTAGACATGCTGGGCATCAGAAAGCTGAAACACTGAGCGAGTCGGCTCACGCGGTACTCGTCGCACGAGCAAGGAGGGAACGTCATGCATATCGTCTGCAGTCGCTGCTTCGCCGTCAATCGGCTCGATGTTGACCGTCTTGGCGAACACCCGTTGTGCGGCACATGTGGCGCGCCCCTGCTAACGGGCGAGCCAGCGAACCTTGATGAGCGCCATTTCGCCACGTTCGTGGGCCGGAACGACCTTCCGGTGGTGGTCGATTTTTGGGCCAGTTGGTGTGGGCCATGCCAAGCGATGGCGCCGCAGTTCGCCGCGGCCGCGCGGCGTTTGACCGGCTCCGTGCTGTTTGCCAAGGTGGAAACGGACCATGCACAACACATTGCCGCTCAATATCGAATCCAATCGATACCCACCGTTGTTCTGTTTCGCAACGGAATCGAACGCAATCGCCGCACTGGCGCGATGTCGGGCGACCAGATCACTCAGTGGGTGACGTCTGTCTAAGTACATTGGTAACGAGGCACAGAAGTTCGATTGCGCATCGAAATCGAAGACCACTGACAGGCGGTTCCCCGCGGACTTTCTCGTTCCACTAAGTCTCGCGGAAGCCCTGCTCTTCAACAATAGATGACCGCCTGAATCATAGGCGTTCGGGCTCTGGTCAGACGGTCCGACGGTGCGGCAGATGGGGCAAAAAAATCCCGGCAACTGCCGGGGCCAATGCGTGAGTACTACTGCAGGCGATTCAAGGGGCAACCGTCGGATTGCCCCCTGTCTCCACGCACGACGTGTCGCGTACTAAACCGACGCGCTTGCGATACGGCGAGCACGCGTCATGATTGATGCCGCTGCGAATGGCAGCGGGGACGTGCAGATCACCGACGGTTACCGCGCGATCGGTTTTCCCGCGGCGTCCTTGATTTTCGCGGCCCACTGCGATTGGATCTCCGCGACGACAGACTTCGGCAGCGAGATGTAATCAAGATCCTGCGCAGCTTGATCGCCGTTCTTGAACGCCCAGTCGAAGAACTTCAGCGTCTCCGCACCTTGCGCCGGCTTGTCCTGCGTCGTGTGCAGAAGTACGAAGGTCGCACCGACAACCGGCCATGCGTCCTTGCCCGGCTCGTTCGTCAGGATCTGGTAAAACGACTTCTTCCAGTCTGCGCCGGCGGCAGCGGCCTTGAAGGTTTCCGTCTGCGGCTGAACCACTGCGCCCGACGCGTTTTTCATAGACGTGTAGTCCATGTGATTTTGCTTCGCATAGGCCCACTCGACGTAGCCGATCGCACCCGGCAGACGCTGCACGAACGCCGCAACGCCGTCGTTACCCTTGCCGCCGGTACCCGTCGGCCAGTTGACCGTCGTGCCTTCGCCTACCTTCGCGTTCCATTCCGGGTTCACCTTCGACAGGTAGTTCGTCCAGATGAAGCTCGTGCCCGAGCCGTCGGCGCGGCGCACCACGGCAATGTCCGTATCCGGCAGTTTGACCTTCGGATTCAGCGCGGTGATTGCCGGGTCGTTCCACTTCTTGATCTTGCCCAGATAGATGTCGCCAAGGACCTGGCCCGAGAGAACGATCTCGCCCGGCTTGATGCCGGGCAGGTTCACTGCGGGCACTACGCCGCCGACGACCGTCGGAAATTGGAGCAGGCCGTCCTTGGCCAGTTCGTCATCTTTTAGCGGCGCGTCCGAGCCGGCAAAATCGACGGTTTTCGCGTTGATTTGCTTGATACCACCGGACGAACCGATGCCTTGGTAGTTAACCTTGCCGCCTCCCGACTTCTGGTAGGCGTCGGCCCACTTCGTATAAATCGGAGCGGCGAATGTGCTCCCTGCGCCTGTAATGTCCGCAGCGTGGGTGCTTGCTGTGAAAGCGGCTAGCACAAGGCCGGCAAGGACAGAAATCCTCATATCATCTCCAGTTCGACGCCAATTCGTCGGGTGCCGAGACGATAGAGACCCAATGTGACTAAAATGTGACGGTACGTCCATTTGGTCCTCGCTCCCACCTCGCACCGCGCGAGTGGGCCGCCTTGTTGATTTCCACCGAGTCTTAACCCACCGGGGATGCGCGGACATCAACATGAAGATTTCACTACGGGCGTGCTTCTTCCGGTTGATGGCGGGACAGCAGCTGGACGTTGAGTTTACGTGCGCCAGCGGCACTGGCACCGGCATCAACAGATCAAAGCGTCGGCAACGGCCGGATTTCCAGGACGAATCCACCGAAGAGGTACGGTTTCATGGGGCAGATGCACTGACAAACTCCCGTCAACCGGCGAAGGCTCCCCCGGTTGACCTTACAGCGCTGCGTTCATAATCGACTGGCCGCAGTCGCCGGACTAGGGATCGGTATCAAATGACTATTGGTGGCCGGGCAAATCGGTTGAAAGATTGCGAACGGCCGATTTACGATGGAGAGCCGACGGCTGAACGTCTGCTCGATCGCAAGCGCGAACGACGCCTCATGGCCGGAGGTCGCCCTACGTCTCCGCGCCCGGGCTCGGCCGGCGGCAGCCGACCCATATCCGTCTCTTCTGCGAACACTGAGGCCAATGACAGCTTTGTGCCTATAAGGGGACGTCCGCACGGTCACATTGCAGATGACCGTCACCGCACTTCTACGAAGAGCGATGTCGTGCGGTGTAGTGCTCTTGCGCACATGTCGTTGGGCGGTTCCCCTATTCAACGAATCGTGGCTTTCGGGCGCAGCCGTTATGCGGTTTTCACAGAAGTTCGAGCGCCAGCGCGATTCCCTGTCCTCCGCCAATGCATAGCGTCACGATACCGCGCCGGCCCCCACCACGCTGCATCTGGTGCAACAGCCGGGTGGTCAGTACGGCCCCGCTCGCACCGATCGGATGTCCGTGCGCAATGGCTCCGCCCTCCACATTTACGATGTCTTCCGCGAAACCGAGTTCACGCGAGCAAGCCAAGGCGATCGCCGCGAACGCCTCGTTGATTTCCACGCAATCCACGTCGGCGACAGACCAGCCAGCGCGTGCGATGGCCTGTCGCACTGCCGGAATGGGGCCGAGTCCGAACAAACTCGGCTCCACCGCTCCCACGCCGTAACTGACCAGCCGTGCCATCGGTGTCAGGCCATTGCTTTCGGCCCAGGCGCGCCCGGCGACAAGCATCACAGCCGCCCCACTGTTCAAGCCGGGCGCATTGCCCGCGGTAATCGTCCCGTCCTTGCGAAAAGCCGGCTTGAGCTTGGCAAGCGATTCGGCGCTGGTGTCTGGCCGGTTGTGCTCATCGCGGTCAAAGACCGTCGCTCCCTTGCGACCTGGAATCTCCAGCGGCGCGATCTCGGCATCGAAGAGACCTGCGGCCTGGGCCTTCGCGAAACGCTGCTGGGAGCGAAGCGCCCATCGATCCTGGTCTTCTCGCGAGATGCCGCACTTCATGACGAGATCCTCGGTGTGCCAACCGGAATGCTGACCGCTGAAAGCATCGTTGAGTCCATCGAGCAGCATGCTGTCGAACAGTGTCACATCGCCCATCCGCGCGCCCCAGCGTCCCTGCGGCAACAGGTAGGGGGCGCGGTCCATGCTTTCCATACCCCCTGCGACCGCGCAGTCGATCATGCCGGCCCAGATTTCGTTGGCCGCGCTGGCAATTGCCTGCGCGCCTGACCCACACACGCGGTTAACCGTGAGCGCGGGAACTTCGACCGGCAAGCCTCCAGCGATGCCAGCCTGCCGTGCCGGGTTCATTTTCACACCCGCCTGAATGACGTTGCCCATTACCAGCGATTGAATCTTGGCAGGCGGCAATCCGGCGCGCTTGAGGCTTTCGCGGATAACGGCAGCGCCAAGCGTTGGTGCCGCTACGTCCTTGAGCGTCCCACCATAGGTTCCTATCGCGGTGCGTACCGGGCTGCACAAGACGACGTCAACGTTGCTCATGGCATTACTCCTCAAAGGAATCGTACGAACTCAGGGTGGTACGGCAGATCGTGCCCGCAATGCGGTTGCGGGGGGATGCTGTCAAAGACGGTGCCGTATTTCTTCAAGCTTGGATGCTGCAATCCTGTACGGTGGCGTGGTCATCGGGACAGGTCTGTTCGCGGACGAAATGTGCCTTTCATGATGTCCAGGGGCGGTCCTAGCCATCTTGACGTGTATCAACGCGCCCACCATCATCGCCCGGCAACCTGAATCACGGTGATGAACGAGCCACCATCAGCGACAGATCAGGGAGGTTGCCTTGAAAGACATCGATCGGGGTTACGGGGCCGTCGCGCGGACGGTGCGGCTCCTCTCCCTCGTGTCTGCGGTCGCAGTCGCTGCGATTGCCATGAATTCACGTAGTCGCGATCGCGTCATGTCGGTATCCACCCGGTAGAGCAAAGAAGCGCGTGCCCGCCGTATGATTTCACTCAACCGTCGAACAGGATGCCGGCGCCAGGCTCCGGCACGATTCCAGGTGGGATATTCCATGAAACGCCGTTCAGCAACAGTCGTCGCTGCATCGATTCTGGCCCTGCTCGGCATGGTGGTTGTTTCGCCGTTCGCCCTTGCCGATGCCACCGCACGCCAGAAGGAGGTCGCGCAACACGGCGCGAACGTGATGCTGTTCTCGCTCGCGGCCACCACCCACATCTTCACGAAGACGGCCGACGGCGGCATCCAGCGGGTCGTCACGAAGCGCCCCGACGCGCGGCAGACCGCGCTGATCCGCGGACATCTCGCCGCGATCGCCCGTCGCTTCTCGGCGGGAGACTTTGGCGCGCCTGAGCAGATCCACGGCAACGACATGCCGGGCCTCGCTGTATTGCGTGCGGCCCGACGCGGTGAGCTGACTATCGACTATCACGACGTGCGCCGCGGCGGCGAAATCGTGTATCGCAGCGAGCAGCCTCGTCTTGTCGCCGCGCTGCACGACTGGTTCGATGCCCAACTGTCCGACCACGGACACGACGCGATGGCCGGGCACGATCCGGGCGCGATGCATCACCATCCGGCAGACGCTTCGACGCCATGAACGCAGCGGAGGATTGAAATGAGTACGCCGGTTGAGGACATTCGCCGGGCAACCGCCACGGACTTCGACCGTATCCGCGCGTTGCTGGATACCTGCGGGCTACCGGCGAGCGACCTCACGGCACGGAGCCTCGACGGCTTCCACGTCGCCGTGCGCGACGCCGGGATCGTCGGGGTGGCGGGACTGGAACAAGCCGGCGACGCGGCCCTGTTGCGTTCGATCGCCGTTCACCCGCGCCTGCGCGCATCCGGTCTGGGTACCCGTCTTATCGACGCTTCCGTTGCGCTAGCGCAAACGCGATCGCTGCGCGCGCTTTACCTTATTCCGAATGATGAAGCCGCCCGCACCTTCTTTGCGCGGCGCGGCTTCACGCAGATCGAGCGAACCCAAATTCCCGAGCTGATTCGCGGTCTGCCCGAATTCACGCACCTTTGCCCGCAGACGCATCCGTGCTTGTGGAAACCGCTGCATCCCGATTGTGCCGAGGCCCTGCCATGAAGAAACTCGAAGTGTTCGATCCCGCGATGTGTTGCTCGACGGGTGTTTGCGGTGTCGATGTGGACCCCGTGCTGGCGCAATTCGCCGCGGACCTGAAATGGGTCGAGGCACACGGCGTCACCGTGTCCCGCTACAACCTGGGCCAGGAACCGCAGGCGTTCGCCGCCAACTCCGCGGTGGTCAAGGAAATGGAAGCCGGCATGGAACGACTGCCGATCCTCGTGATCGATGGTCACATCGTATCGACGGGCATGTATCCGTCGCGCCAGCAGCTTGTGCGGAAACTCGGCATCGCGCTGACCACGGCGGAAAAACCACACATCAAGGCCGGCAGCTGCCGCGTGCCGGGCTCAGGCTGTTGCTAGAGAGCGACCATGTCCCTGCCTGAAACGCAAACCCGAAATCTCTTTTTCACCGGAAAAGGCGGCGTCGGCAAGACTTCGCTTTCCTGTGCCACCGGTCTCGCCATGGCAGATGCCGGCAAGCGGGTGCTCATCGTCAGCACGGATCCGGCCTCCAATCTCGACGAGGTACTCGGCGTCGGCTTGAGTCAGTTGCCGACGCCGGTGCCCGCCGCGCCGGGCCTGTTCGCGTTGAATATCGACCCCGAAGCGGCCGCGCAGGCCTACCGGGACAGAATGGTCGGACCCTATCGCGGCGTCTTGCCCGCGGCGGCGATCCGCAATATGGAAGAGCAGTTTTCCGGCGCCTGCACGGTCGAGATTGCGGCCTTTGATGAATTCTCCAAACTGCTCGGCGACCCGGCCGCGACGGCCGATTTCGATCACGTAATTTTCGATACGGCGCCGACGGGGCACACGCTGCGCCTCCTGACCTTGCCTTCGGCGTGGAACGAGTTCATCTCGTCGTCGACGGGCGGTGCCTCCTGCCTCGGGCCGTTAGCCGGACTGGAAAAGCAGAAGGCGCTGTACGCGGCGACCGTCGAACGCCTGTCGAGCGCAGCGCAAACGACCGTCGTCCTGGTGAGCCGGCCCGAAGTCGCCGCACTGCGCGAAGCGAATCGCACGCGGCACGAGCTGGCCGAACTCGGTATTCGCAACCTGGTGCTGGCGATCAACGGCCTCTTTGCCACAGACCGCACCGACGACGCGATTGCGACCGCCATGGCGCAGCGCGCGCAACAGGCGCTGGCCGACATGCCGTGCGAGTTGGCTGGCTTACCGCAGACGCGCATTCCGTTTCTGCCGCGCGGCACGGTCGGGCTGGACGCGCTGCGCGACATGGCGCATCCCGAGCGTGTGCGCATGCCGACCGAACGCCGGATGCCCGAAACCATCTTGCCGCCGGACCTGGGCGGCCTCGTCGATGAGCTGTCGGCGGCGAGCCACGGCGTGATCATGACGATGGGCAAAGGCGGCGTGGGCAAGACCACGGTAGCGGCGGCAATCGCAGTCGCGCTGGCGGGCCGCGGACACGACGTGATCCTCTCGACCACCGACCCGGCCTCGCATGTGGCCGCGACCGTCGATGGCGTCGTGCCTCGGCTGAGCGTCACTCGCATCGACCCGGTGCGCGAAGTGCAGCAGTACACCGAAGAAGTGCTGGGCAAAGCGGCATCCCATCTCGATGCGGGCGGCCGGGCGATGCTCGAAGAAGATCTGCGCTCGCCCTGCACGGAAGAAATCGCCGTCTTCAGGGCTTTCGCGCGCACGGTCGATCAAGGCAAGTCAGGCTTTGTGGTGCTGGACACCGCGCCGACCGGGCACACCATTCTGCTGCTGGACGCAGCAGAGGCCTATCACCGCGAAGTGATGCGCACCCAGGGCGACATGCCAGAGTCGGTCCGCCAGTTGCTGCCGCGTTTGCGCGACCCGAACTACAGCCGGATTCTCATCGTCACGTTGCCGGAAGCGACGCCCGTTCACGAAGCGGAACGGCTGAGCGCCGACCTCGCGCGCGCGGGAATTACGCCGTACGCGTGGGTCATCAACCAGTCGTTGCTGGCGAGCGGTACGACCGACCCGATGCTGTGCCAGCGGGGCACTTACGAGGTGCCGTTCGTGCGCCGCGTGGCGGACGATCTGGCGCAGCGCACCGCGCTCATTCCGTGGCTCCCAGAGGCACCGGTCGGGCCAGTTGGCCTCGAGCACGTGATTAAGTCGCGGGCGACCGAGTAGTGCAGTGCACCGCCCACCGCTTTTAAGCTCAATGGGCCGCGTGACCGCCGGAATTCGAATCAGGAGATGGGACGAAAGCGCATGCCTGCAGACCTTGAAGTTGTAGTCATCGGCGGTGGCCAGGCCGGGCTTGCCACCGCCTACTTCCTGTGTCGTGCGGGGCTCGACTATCTCGTGCTGGATATGCGTCGAAGATCGAGGTGTCGACCACGATCGCGCGCCAACCTGATTCGCGGCAATCAGCGAGACGATGCGTGGATCGATAGCTTTCCAGCGAGAGCGCCACTGTCAACGCGACATGCCGTGCTTTGCGCCTGCTGACCCTGGCCTCCCGCAATTCATTCCAACTCAGCGTGACGACCGAGCTCACAACGCCGGCGACGCCGCCAACTTTCAGCAGATCCATCCAGCCGCTCTGCTTCAGATACTCGATCCACTGAAGCCCCATACCCACCCCCATGTCCTTACGTCGGCCCCAGTATACGGGGCGGCTAACTTCCGATGCCTATGTGATTCCGAGCGAAAGTGAACTTGGGCGATCGAATTCCCGAATCCTGACCCGATTCACGCTTACTGCACCGTTCGCCCCGAGATCCAAGACACCTCAATCACTTACGCTCCGGCCGCGAAAGTTGTTCACAGCGTTGCCCCCAGAGACTGTGAATAACCGGGGCTTCGTCATTCTTCCCGTGAAACTCCTGCCTTGGCCTGCGCCTGGCACCTTATTTCCTGCCCTGTCCCGCGACCGTAGCCAAGCGCTGGACGGCATCAAGGGGCGAGGGACCGGGTTGCCCGCACCATCCCTCGCCTCCTTCCTTGACACCGTCCAGCGCTCGGCTCCTTGGATCGCACGGGCAGGAAACAGGGTGTCAGGCAAAAGCAAAAGCCAATCCCGAGTTCCACCGGGAGCGTTTTCCGCGTGAGCGGCACGGTCATCCCACAGCCCGCCGTTCAACCCTTTTTGCTGTGGAGATTGCCATGCAACTCGCTTCTTCTTTCCATTACAGTTCCCCGATGCTTCGGGCCGACTCACCCCTCTCAGACGACCAGATTCGCCGCGTTGCACCGTCCATCTTCGGCAACGGCAAGCACGAAAGCCGCTCGGAGCGCTACACCTACATTCCGACAATCGACGTATTGCGAGGCTTGCGTAACGAAGGATTCCAGCCGTTCATGATCTGCCAGACCCGCGTGCGCGATCCGGGCAAGCGCGACTACACGAAGCACATGCTTCGCCTTCGCCACGCCGAGCAGATCAATGGCGACGAAGCCAACGAAATCGTGTTGATGAACTCGCACGACGGCACGAGTAGCTACCAGATGCTCGCCGGCTTGCTGCGCTTTGTCTGCCAGAATGGCATGGTTGCGGGCGACAACGTCGCCGATATTCGCGTGCCGCACAAAGGGAACATCATTCAGGACGTCATCAATGGTGCGTTCGACGTGCTCGACGGTTTCGAGCTGATTCGCGAACAAAAGGAAGGCATGCGCGACGTTTCGCTGAACCGTGACGAGCAGCATGCGTTCGCCCGCTCCGCGCTCGCGCTGCGCTACGATCCAACCGATGCCGAGGCTCCTGCCCCGATCACCGAAAGCCAGTTGCTCGCTCCCCGCCGTTTCGAGGATCGCCGTGACGACCTCTGGACGGTGTTTAACCGGGTGCAGGAAAATCTCACGAAAGGCGGGCTGCATGGACGCTCGCGCACCGGGCGTGCAATGTCCACACGCCCCGTTACCGGAATCGACCAGAACGTAAAGCTCAATCGCGCCCTATGGATGCTGGCCGACGCCATGCGCCAAATGAAAGTGTAAGTGCCGTAGGGCGGCATCGCGTCGCCCTACTCAAACCAATCCCGTCAGGATAACTATTCGATTTTTTCCTGACAGGCTCTCCTTAAGTCCGTCATATAAGCCATATCACTGCTAGCAAACGGTAGTTGGCGAAGTTTGCGCGGCTCCCGAATATTCTCACCGACCGGGACGTCCCGACCTCGAGTAACAGGCGCGCGAGCGCACCGGGCGACCTCACCGCGCCAATTGCACATGATCTGTCAGCTTGGCGAACATCGTGCCGTATATCGCACGCCAGCGCAGCAGTTCCGCCCGCTCACCAATATGCATCGTTTGCGCCGCCTTCCCGACCGACAGGCGCTGGCTACGTAACTCGTCCGCGACGCGATCCGCAAGGTCGGGAAAATCCAACGATTGGCCTTGTGCTTCAACGGCGTTGCGTAATTGCGAGTCCCGATAAAGGGTGAATTTATCTGGCGAACCAAAGTAGCCATTGCGCACAACATGCGTGATTGCGTTGGGGAACGTCGCGCCGAACTTGAGCAGCAATTCGAGACTATCGCGTTGCCGGTTGATGACCCACAACACGACCAGACGCCGGGCGAGCTCATCGAGCGCGCTAGCGAGCGTTCCTCCGTACTGCTCGACACCCGCCTGACTCCGGGCTGCCGTGTTGACGACAACGATCGCGTCCCGGTGCGTATCGCAGAAGTTAACAAAGTCGATCCAGCCGCTGACGTCGTCCAAATTACATGACGCGCACTCGATTTCGGCATGGACCGCCTTCATGACATCAGGATTGGACGTGTCCGTCTCCACCAGCACGACGTTGATGTCCGTGCGTTGCAGATAGTCGACCAGTGCCAGCGTCACAAAACTCTTGCCGACACCACCCTTGCTACCACCAACCATATAGATGGGGGGATTTTGCCTTGCCATGTGAGACCTCTACAAGTTCTCGGTATCCGGGCTGATCGGAAATCCAAGAAAGCCCTGTACCTGTTGCCCCGGCCTGGTTGTCCCCGTGTTCTCTTTCTGCTGCAATCCCGTGCGCGGCGGGTTGTCGCGTGACGCATTGGCCCGTGCTGACTTCCTGCCTCGAGCAGGCGCTGTCGCCTGCTCTCGTGCCGTGTCTCGATTGCCTCGCCGAACCCTTCCCTTTCCGTCCGCACGGCGCATCGCATATCTCAGCGAATTGAGATTCACGTCGATGCCGTCTTGCGCGGCCTGCTCTATCAGTTCATACAACGTATATCCCTTCTCCCGCGCCGCCACGATCTGTGTCTGTATAGATTTGACACCGTCCCCGACCTTGACAGGTTGCGCGTCTTTCGGTTTTTCCGGCAGCGCATCCAGCCTACGACCGAACGCTGCCCACTGTCCTCGAGTAAATCTTCTGGCAACCGACATGACGACCTCCGACGCACACCCTTCACTGCATCTTGCGCACGCGTTTACGCTCCGTCAACCCTCGTTCTATGTCGTTTTCGAAGCAAACAGAATGTAGAGGAATGCATAGGAATATGACGGAAAAAGAAATATTTTTGCTCTCGTCAGACGCCTCATCTGACTTCTCATTCGCGCGCGTATGGACACGAATTGCAGTGAACACTGCTGCCCGTCGATTCGCGCTGAATAGCAATCCACAACGCATTCGATGCCACCGGCGCGCACTCGGCATTCACCTCTTCTGCCCGGTCCTTTCAACGCCAGCGCTACACGCGTGCTCCGGCGTTACGCAGACATTCACCGCCGCGCCACTGCGGACCAAACTCGGGTACCACCGGCACGACCCGACGCGGTGCGTCGGACGCACCAATCACTCAAGACATGCTTTCAGGCATTCACCATGCGTTTACACGTGATGCGCTCGAGATCATGCGATCGTGTATGCCCGGCTCACTTCTTGACACCGCTGCATCAAACGCGCCGCACACGGCAACTATACGGACGCAATTTCAGAATGCGCATAGCTTGCACATCACGCATACGGAAGTCACGCTCGGCAGAGAAAACAAGATGAAAAATGAGTGACTGCAGGATAGGCTTGCGCCGGTTCTGGGCGCCATGCACCTCTGCACTGCGCGGAATAGACGTTAGAGCGATGAAACGCGGCTTCGCGACCGGTGGAAGTTCGGCTACTGTCCGGCTGCGCCCTCGGCTCTGCAATAGTCCGCATCACCCTTCTGACAACATATGTCAATGGTGAGCAGCACACACTAGGAAGTACATCGAGTCCGGGCCATCGCAGGTGATACCGCCAGTCCATATCTAATGAGGCCGGTCGCCATCATAGTGCTGTCCGTTAAGGTTGGCTGTGTCGAAGACGCCGGTCATCGTTTCTAGGCAGGGCCGTTGACGGGACTTCTTCTAGCCGAAGAGACATTGGCCCTACACGACGTCCCGAATTCGTCTACAGATCACGATCGTCAGATCGTACGATCCGTGAACGTGCCGACCTCTTAGTTCCCCTACGAATCACCGTTCTTTTTCACACGGTGGGTTGATCCCCCCATGGTGTCCATAAGCGCCAGCATTGCAATGCGCTGATCTGCGTCGAGAGCCCTGTATCTAGTCAGGATCTGCTGTTCCTCAACAGTCGATGCAAGCGTCGCGACCCTCCCGGTAAGCAAGTAGTACACGTCCACGCCGGCAGACGCCAGTCCGACGAGGTAATCGGAATTCGGTCGGCGCGTCCCTCGCTCGTAATGAAACTGAGCCTGCTTGTGGACCCCGCCCAGCTCTGCAAATTCGGGCTGGGTCAAGCGCATGCGCTTGCGTTCCTGCTTGAGGCGTGTCTGGAAATCATCCATTTGTCATATTTCGTTCGTTGACAATGGTACAAACGAGTACTAATCTCGTCATACCATTTGACTTCTCGATGTTACCGCACGTTGTTGAGCGGGGCCCCATCATGCCTGCTCGCACAAGCGGCGAATCGGTCCGGAGGAAACCATGGCCAACTACATACTCCGCGGCGCGCTACCGGTCGGTGCCCACTTTCGCCATGCACACGCCGAAAACCTCGCCAGCAAGTTGACCGAACAGGTCAATGTCGATGTTTATTTTGCCACCGACACAGTTGCGCACTGTCTAGTCATCTGCCTCACAGGCGGACTATTACCGAACGCATGGCTCGCGGTGGAAAAAGTGCTTGCCGACTTTGCGCAGAAACACGCAAGCGCCGCTGCAATTTTCACAAGGAATTGGGCCGGCGACGTTTCATTCTTGCCGCTCGGCCTAGACCGGCATATCGACCTCTCCCGAGATTCCATTATCTGGACTCGCACACCAGAGCATTGCCCGTCGACGGCGCATGGCGACTCCTGACTTTTCTCCCGAACGCCCAGCACGGCAGCACGCCGTCGCATGGTCGCTGGCCGCCTGTCCCACGCCGGAGCATCCAGTCAGTCGCTTAACCTGTCCGGCGAAACATCAGCGGAGTGACGATCATGGAGATCGAAGATGCCCTAGACAAGGGCGAATATGTATTGTGCGGCGCGATGCCAGTGGACACAGATATGGAGCTCGAGCATCTCGAAAGCGTTCGTCGGCACTTGGGCGGCATTGCAGACGTATATCTCACGCGTGACGATGCAGCGAACACGGTCGCAATCCGCGTATCTGGATCCATTTCGCGTGACGATGCGAAAGTAATCGACCGACGGATCCAGAAATTTGCACACGATCATTGCAGCGCCGGGGCCATCCTGTGGCGCGGATGGAACAATTCGTGGAAATGGTTCGTGGTGGGGCTGGATTGGCAAGCTCAATGCCTGCTGAAGCTTGCAGCAGCTGAGGCGCAGTTCGAGCGCCTTGAGGAAAGAGGCTTCGATTTCATTTTCTGGGTCCATTTGGCTGCGGCCTCCGACAGCGGTCACAATCAACGTGGCACCTCGGTCGGTCGCCTTTCAATTGAGGCAGAAAGGCTGGAGTGACTTGTGATCAGTTTTACGACAGCGGCAACGTCGACAGTGCTGCACAAGTTGTGCGGGGGCGGGCGACGTCGCTACAGCCGGAATACCGATCGGACGCCGCCTCGCTCGGCGGAAGTCCGTGCCGTTCCCGCGAGAACCACTCAACGTGTGGGGGCAAATGTGGGGGCAAAATCCGCCCCAAATGGAAAAGGACTTACGGCTTTCACCGTAAGTCCTTGATTTTCCTGGTCGGGGCGAGAGGATTTGAACCTCCGACCACCTGCACCCCATGCAGGTACGCTACCAGGCTGCGCTACGCCCCGAAAGAAAAAAATTATAACAGACAGTTTCCCAATTTAGAACGGGTCACATGCATTTTGTGAATGTTCTTGTGAAATTTTTTGGCGTGACGCCTCCCGTGCAGCCAACGACGCGCATGATATGGCGACCTTCGCACCGGCCGCACGGCCCCCGCGCATCGCATTCAAAGCTTGCGCGCGATACAGATGACCGTCAGGCCGGCGACGCGGTTGAAGCGAAACATCGGCAACTCGATCCGGCAGATCGTCTTGAGCAAGCCGTTGACGAACGGATGGTGACGGCGCAATTGCGACGCCGGCTCGCGCGGATGCCGACGCGCCCGCTCCCCCAGCCGCAGCGCTGCCGCAAGCGGAAACGTAAGGCCGAAATAATAGGCGCCGTGCTCGACGTCGAGCCCCGCGCGGCGCACCACGTCCTCGAGACTGCCGAGCGTATATCGGCGCTTGTGCTCGAGAAAATCGTCATGGCCGCTCCAGAGGAACTGGAACGCGGGAACCGTGATCAGGAACCGGCTTCCGGAAGGCGCGCCCGCCACATAACGTGCGAGTAAACCGACGTCGTCGTCGACATGCTCGAGCACGTCCATCAGCAACACGAGATCGGCATCGAATCGTTCGACGGAGCGCCGAAAGTGGATGGGCTTGCCGGCCGCCTCCGCGTCGGTATCGTCGGCGTAGCTCGTATCGACACACCATGCCTCCGACGCCTGCGTACGCTCGAGCAAGTGCTTCGAGAAGAAGCCGGAGCCTGCACCGACATCGAGTATCCGGTTCGCGCCCGATGCACCCAGGAACCGGCGGATCGCACTCGCCTTCGACGCGTAGTACCAGTGATCGCCCACGCCCGCACCCAGTACGTCGACTTCCTTGAGATCCATGACGCTTCCCCGTGATGGCTACTTGTGCTTTGGTCGATACAGCCACTGTCGCCGATCTTACCTCGCCGCTGCCACCGATCCTACCCGTCGACGACGCACATCCGCTATCGGTATCCCGCATTCCGCCCTAATCGAAAAGGACGATGGCCGGTTCGCCGCAAATCGCTACCGTGCGCTTACCCGGCGCGAGACCGATGCGCGCGGGCGATCCGTCCGACTGCATGCCGCTCGATGCGGCCCGCCCCGGCTTTGCCGCGTCGCGTGCGAGACACGAGGCGGCGTCGGTCACCACCGCGGTCGCGACCGCTTGCAACCTTCTCCGACAAAGGACATTGAATGCATCAGAAAAACGAAATTTCACGTCGACATTTTCTCCGGCTGGGTGCCGGCACGATAGGTGCGGCGCTCGGGAGCGCGTCATTTCTGTCGGCATGCGGGGGCGACTCGATTTCGGTCGCGCCGGTCGCGACGCCGCGGCTGGGTTCCGCATCGAATTTTCGCGACACGGCCGGCCCGGACGGAGCCGGTTATGTAACGACGAGCGGCGCGAAGATGAAGAAAGGCGTGATCTATCGGTCATCCGCGCTCGCGTTATCCGCCGCCGACATCGCCACCGTCGGCACGCTCGACATCAGGCAAGTCTGCGACCTGCGCACGCCCGCCGAGATCAAGACACAACCGGATGCGCCGCTGGTCGGTGCCACATGGCAAAACCTCAACGTGCTCGGAGCCGCCAGCATCACCCCGATCCCGACGACCGGCGCCACCGCGACAGCGTTCATGTCGAGCATGTATCGTGCGTTCGTCACGTCCGACTCCGCGCATGCCAGCTATCGTGCACTCTTCACCGGCTTCGCTGCCTCCGGCGAGAACCTGGTGTTCCACTGCACGGCCGGCAAGGACCGCACTGGCTGGGCCACCGCCATTCTGCACACGATCCTCGGCATCTCCGGGCAGACGATACTCGCCGACTACCTGTTGACCAACGCCTACAGCGCGTCGGAAATCTCCGCCTCGATCGCCCAGGCACAAAAAGCCGGCGGGCAAAATGCGGCAGACATGATGACCGCGCTGCAGGGCGCGCACGCTGACTATCTGCAGGCGGCATTCGATCAGGTCACCGCGTCGTACGGCTCGATGGCGTCGTATATCGCGAACGGCCTGCAACTCGACCAGGCAACGCTGAACGCCATCCGGCAGCACATGCTGGCCTGATCCACCCGCGGGCCGCTTCGACGGGGCCGGATCGCATCTGCGCTTCGATCGCAGCGGCCGCTGCGTCTCGTATCCGGCGGAACCCTTACCGGCCAAGGCCTGGGCGGGTTTTCCCGGTTGCAACGAAAGCCGCCTGGGGCGGGCCGCGCGAACCAAACGACCGTTTGATCCGCGCGCCCGACCACCCCGAATCCGTTGTCCCGCAGCACGCTGGCCCACTCTGCCCGGGCGCCCGTTGTTTGGTAACGCCGCTCTAGCGTGCTATGCCACACTGCACGGCATCGACGCTCGCGCCGTGTAGTGGCGCGCACCGCCGTCGATCACGACAAGACATGGAGACAGACGATGCGGAATGCGGTCCGGCGCGGCCATCGCTCGCCTTTGGCAATTTTCGACTGGATTTCCGGCCCGCAACGCGCGGCCCGGCCTATCTCGCCCGGAACATCCCGCGTGTTCGGCTGCGGCATGCTGGCGCTTGCGCTGCTTTGTACCGGTTGCGCGGAATCGTCGGCGCAGCGTGACGGCAACACGTCGGTCGCGTCGACGAAGATCGAACGCACCAAGGCCGAGCGGCTCGCCCGCGAGCAGCAGCTCGCACGTACCGTGCCGTCGCTCGCATCGATCAGCCTGACGCAACCGCGCCCGTTCACGCTGCGCGACTCGGGCCAGAACGGCGCGATGACGTTCCTGCGCGACGTCGATTTCCGTATCGTCAACAACCTCGGCTTCTTCATCCATCAGTTGTCCGCCACGCTGGTGCCGACGCAGGCCGGCACGCCGATCGTGTTCGACGATCCGACGAGTTTCGAGATCGACGTGCATGAAGGCACGGTCACGCTCGACAACGCGAAGCTGACCGCGCTCTTCAACACCTACATCTTCGGCTACCGCAACGCGCCGCTGCGCAAGCTCGCCGTGTCGGCCGGCGACGGCGTGATTCACCTCCAAGGCGAGATGCAGCGCGACGGCTGGGTGCCGTTCTCGCTGACCGGCACGCTCGCGATCCGCGACGGCAGCCAGCTCGTGTTCCATCCGACGGGGGTGCGCGTTTCGGGCATCAACGCGCAGCCGGTGATGCGCGCGGCCAACGTGAAAATGGCCGACTTGCTGAAAGTCCAGACACCGATCGCGCAACTCGCCGGCGACGATCTCGTGATGTCGGTCGACAAGCTGATGCCGCCGCCGCGCCTGAAACTCACGATCACCGCGGTGCGCGTGACACCGGCCGGCCTCGACCTGAAGCTCGACGACGGCACGCACGCCGGCTTCGCGATGCCTGCGAATGCGCCCCAGCAAGCCATGTACATTCGAGGCGGCGACGTGAAGTTCATGCGCTCGATGCCGATGAACGCGGACATCCTGATCGGCCCGGTCGATCCGGCGAAGCGCGACCAGACTTTCGTGTTCGACCTGTACCACTATCGCGACCAGGTGTCGGCCGGCTACTTCAATTTCGACGAAAGCGGTGCGATGGCGATCCGGATGCCTTCGTACACGGGCCCGGCCAGCGGCGCGCTGCTCGGCAACGCGGCCGCGCGCCTGAACGACAGCTTCCTCGCCGCGCAGCAGACTGCGCTGCGTGACATACGCCAGCACTGGGAAGCCTACGCACTCGCGGCGAACGCCACGCACCCCGGCATGCAGAAGGTCGCCATGCGGCGCACGTCGACCACGCCGTTCAACGAGCGGCACGTGTCGAACCGCAACCCGACGATCCATCTGCGCAACGTCGATTTCAACCTGTCCGGGGATATCGGCTTTCACGTCGAGGATCTCGACGTGGAACTCGTATCGAAGCGGCCCGGCGAACCCGTCGATCTCGACGACCCGAACCAGTACGACATCCGGATTCTCGGCGGCACGGTCGTCGAGTCGTGGAAGGCGATGTCCGCGCTCTTCAACGACTATCTGCTCGACTACTCGCCGCGCTCGCTCAACGACCTGCAGCTGAGCGCGGACGGCACGAACCTGCGTGTCCAGGGCGGCATCAAGCTGTGGAACCATGTGCCCGGCGTCTGGCTGCCGACCGACATGAAGGGCTCGCTGTCCGTGCTCGACGACCGGCATCTCGCGTTCAAGCCATCCCAGGTGTCGGTGCTCGGGGTTCCGCAGGCGAAGCTGCTGCGTTCGCTCGGCATCGAGCTCGCTTCGCTGACGCCGTTGCAGCGTCGCGGCGCGGAACTGCGCGGCGACACGCTCGTGCTCGACCAGTACACCGTGTTCCCGCCCCCCGTGCTGAACGGCAAGCTCGGCCAGGCAACGGTCGAGCGCGACGGGCTGCGCCTCACGTTCAGGCGTCTGGCGGGCTCGCCTGCGCCGCAACGGCCGCAGATCGATGCGCCGAGCTACATGTGGATGGAAGGCGGCGACATGAAGATGTTCAACGTGCTCGAACTGAACGTGCGCGCGCTGATCAGGAATTCGGCCGAGGCAGGCCCGATGCGTTTCGACCTGTACGGCTACCGCAGCCAGGTCGCGCAAGGTTCCGTGCGGATGCTGCCGGACGGCACGCTGGTCGTCGACATGGGCCAAAAGAATCCGCTCGCATCGCGTTGATGTGCATGCGCGACGCGCAGCAAAAAGCCCGGTGGCGCGTCGCCAACCGGGCTTTTCATTTCATGCTTCGCGTTTCGCACTCAGTCGTGCTTCAGTCCATCGATCACGTCGAGCAGCGCCTGCCGCAATGCAATTACGTCGACGGTTGCGCCCGGCTTGCCCGGTGTGCGCGCATCGGCGGCCTGGGCCTCCGGCTCGACGGGTGCCGGCGCGGCCCGCTCGCCGCCCGGTGAATCGAGCCGGTTGCGCGCGCCGTTGATCGTGAATCCCTGCTCGTACAACAACTCGCGAATCCGCCGGATCAGCAGCACTTCATGGTGCTGGTAATACCGACGATTGCCACGCCGCTTCACCGGCCGCAGTTGAGTAAATTCCTGTTCCCAATAACGCAGCACATGCGGCTTGACCCCGCACAGCTCGCTGACTTCACCGATCGTGAAGTAGCGCTTCGCGGGAATCGGAGGCAAGACGACTTTCTCAACCGTAGTGGTCATCGTCGGTTAACCGTCGGTAAAGGGTGCGCGGCGGCCGCGCGGAGACGTCAGCGCGCGGGGGCTTACTCCGCGCCGTTTTCGACCAGCGCCTTCAGCTTCTGGCTCGCGTGGAAGGTTACCACCCGGCGGGCGGCGATCGGAATCGCCTCGCCCGTCTTCGGATTGCGGCCCGGACGCTGCGGCTTGTCGCGCAGCTGGAAATTACCGAACCCCGACAGCTTGACGCTTTCGCCGTTTTCGAGCGCGTCGCGAATCACCTCGAAAAACGCCTCGACCATGTCCTTCGCTTCACGCTTGTTCAGCCCGACGCTGTCGAACAGCAACTCCGCCAGTTCCGCTTTCGTCAGCGTGGGCGTCTCGGTGGACGCCGGTGCCGAAGCATCGCGGTTCATGGCGCTGCGTTGCGCCGTCAGGAGGGCTTCGAATTCACTCGAGGTCATGTCGTTCATATCTGCCATACAGCGCGTTAAATCAAAACTTACGATCGGAAAAGGCCGCCCGCGAGCGGGCGGACCTCCTCCTTAGCCGCGCAGGCGCGCACCGGCGCGAGCCATCCGCTCGACCAGCGCCTGGATCGCCTGATCGACGACCTCGTCCTGTAGCGTGCCAGCCGCGTCCTGCAGCGTCACGCGGAAGGCAAGGCTCTTCTCGTGCGCGGCAAGGCCACCGGAAGTATTTGATTTTGCACGAAATTCGTCGAAGAGTACAACCTTCTGAACGAATCGGCAGGCCTCTTCGGCAAGCGCCTTCTTCATTTCGTCGAAAAGTGCCTGAACCTCGACCGCCTGATCGACGACAACGGCGATATCGCGACGAACCGGCGGGAATTTCGACACCTCGGTCGGCGTGGGCAACGCACGCGCAATCAGCGCGTCCGCGTCGATTTCGAACATCACCGGAGCGTGCGGCAGCTCGTACTTCTGCATCAGGCGCGGGTGCAACTCGCCGATCCAGCCAACCGCACGGCCGTCGACTTCGATTCGCGCGCTGCGCCCCGGATGGAGGGCCGGATGCTCCGCCTTCACGAAGCGTGCGGCTGCCGGCGCGAGCAGCGCCTCGAGATCGCCCTTCACGTCGAAGAAGTCGACCGCACGGGTCGCCACGCCCCACTGCTCGTCGAGCACCGGGCCATAGGCAAGCGCACCGACGCGCTTCGGCTGCACGTAGCCCTCGACCGTCAGCTCACCGGCCTTCGCCGACGCATCGGCGAGGAACACACGGCCAGCCTCGAACACGCGCACGCGATCTGCACGGCGGTTCAGGTTGTGGCGCAGCACGGAAATCAGGCTGCCGAACAGCGTCGTGCGCATCACCGAGAGCTGGCTCGCGATCGGGTTCAGCAGGCGGATCGGCTGGTCGTTGCCCGCGAAATCCTGCTCCCACTCCGCATCGACGAAGCTGAAGTTGACGGTTTCCGCGTAGTCGCGCGCGGCGAGCGCGTGACGGACATCGTGGATCGAACGCCGCGTCTCGTTGGTCGCGCGCATTTCGCTCGTCGCGACCGGCGGACGCGCCGGGATCTTCTCGAAGCCGTAGATCCGCGCGACCTCCTCGATCAGGTCTTCCTCGATCTCGATGTCGAAGCGATGCGACGGCGGCGTGACGAGGAACGCGTCGTCTTCACGCTCGAACGGCAGGCCGAGGCGCGTGAAGATGCTGGCGATCTCGTCGGCGCCGATCTGCACGCCGATGATGCGGTTCGCGCGCGACACGCGCATCTTCACCGGCGCGCGCTGCGGCAGGTTCACGGACTGATCGTCGACCGGGCCGGCCTTGCCGCCGCAGATCTCGAGGATCAGCTGCGTGATGCGCTCGACATGCTCGACGGTCGTCGCGTAATCGACGCCGCGCTCGAAGCGATGGGCCGCATCAGTCGAGAAGTTGTACTTGCGCGCGCGGCCGCGGATGCTGTCCGGCCACCAGAACGCGGCTTCCAGGTAGATGTTGGTCGTGTCGAGCGTGACGGCCGTGCTGTCGCCGCCCATGATGCCGGCCAGGCTCTCGACCTGGCGGTCATCCGAAATGACGCCGACCGTTTCGTCGAGTTCGACCGTGTTGCCGTTGAGCAGCTTCAGCGATTCGCCGCGCTTGCCCCAGCGCACCTCGATGCCACCGTGGATCTTGTCGAGATCGAACACGTGCGACGGGCGGCCGAGCTCGAACATCACGTAGTTCGAGATGTCGACGAGCGCCGACACGCTGCGCTGGCCGGAGCGCTCGAGGCGCTCGATCATCCACTGCGGGGTCTTCGCACGCGCGTTCACGCCGCGGATCACGCGACCCGAGAAGCGACCGCACAGATCGGGGGCGGCAATGCGCACCGGCAGCGTTTCGTCGAGTTCGACGCGCACCGGGCGGATATCGACCGGCGTCAGCGGCGCACCGGTGATCGCGGCCGTCTCGCGCGCAATGCCGAACACGGACAGGCAGTCGGCCTTGTTCGGCGTCAGCTTGATTTCGAAGATCGTGTCGTCGAGATTGAGCGTCTCGCGGATGTCCTGGCCGACCGGCGTAACTTCCGGCAGCACCAGCAGGCCGCTGTGATCCTCGGACAGCTTCAGTTCACGTGCCGAGCACAGCATCCCCTGGCTCTCCACGCCGCGCAGCTTCGACAGCTTGATCGCGAACGGCTTGCCACCCTCTTCCGCCGGCGGCAGTTCCGCGCCGACCAGCGCGACCGGCACCTTGATGCCGGGCGCGACGTTCGGTGCGCCGCAGACGATATTCAGCGTCGCGCCGGTGCCGGCATCGACCTGGCAGACATTGAGCTTGTCCGCATCCGGATGCTTGACGACTTCGAGCACGCGGCCGACGACGATCTTCGACGTCGGCGGCGCAGCCTTGCTCAGCGATTCGACTTCGAGCCCCGCCATCGTCAGCGCGTGCGACAGTTCGTCGGTCGTCAGCTGCGGGTCGACAAAGGTTCTCAACCAGGATTCAGGGAATTGCATGGATGTCTACGTTCGAAACAGGTTAGATCGACGCCCGGGCCCCGTCGGATCGTCCGTCGGGGCGTGCACGGGCACAGGTCGGCGCGGCGCGCGGCGTTACACGAACTGGCGCAGGAAACGCAGGTCGTTCTCGAAGAACAGCCGGAGATCCTGGACGCCGTAGCGCAGCATCGTCAGGCGCTCGAGGCCGCTGCCGAACGCGAAGCCGATGTAGCGCTCGGGATCGAGGCCCATGTTGCGAATCACGGTCGGATGCACCTGCCCCGAACCGGAAATCTCGAGCCACTTGCCGGCGTTCTTGCCTTGCTCGAACATCATGTCGATCTCGGCCGACGGTTCCGTGAACGGGAAATACGACGGACGGAAGCGCACGAGGATGTCGTCGCGCTCGAAGAATTTTTTCAGGAAGTCGGTATAGACGCCCTTGAGATCGGCGAAGCTGATGTTTTCGTCGATCCACAGCCCCTCGACCTGATTGAACATCGGCGAGTGGGTCGCATCGCTGTCGACGCGATACGTGCGGCCCGGCGCGATCACCTTGATCGGCGGACGGTTCATGCGCGCGTAACGCACCTGCATCGGGCTCGTGTGCGTGCGCAGCAGCAGCTGGCGGCCGTCGGCATCCTTGCCTTCGACGTAGAAGGTGTCCTGCATCGAACGCGCCGGATGGTTCTCCGGGCTGTTCAGCGATGTGAAGTTGTACCAGTCGGTCTCGATTTCGGGGCCGTCTGCCACATCGAAGCCGATCGAGCCGAAAATCTGTTCGACACGCTCCCACGTGCGCATCACGGGGTGCAGGCTGCCTGCACCGGCGCCGCGGCCCGGCAACGTCACGTCGATCGACTCGGCGGCGAGGCGCTGGTTCAGCAGCGCGTCGGCCAGTGCCTGACGGCGTGCGGTCAGCGCGGCTTCAACCTGCTGCTTCGCGACGTTGATGCGTGCGCCTTCGGTCTTGCGTGCTTCGGGATCGAGCTTGCCGAGGCCCTTCAGCAACTCGGTCAGCGCACCCGACTTGCCGAGAAATCGTGCTTTCTCGTTTTCGAGCGTGGTGATGTCGGCAGCCTGTTCGAAGGACTGCTGCGCGTCGGCGACAATCTGGTCCAGATCCATAGATCCCATCATTTCCAACGTCATTCGGTCTTGGCGAGCGAAATCGCACACCAAACAAAAAAGGGGCTCGGAAGAGCCCCGTTTTCGCTGCAGCGGCCGAAACTACCGGAGCATCGCTGCAACTAACCACGCAGTGCTAATTTCGCAATTAGGCTGCAACGGCGGCTTTCACCTGCTTGACGATCGCAGCAAAAGCAGCCTTGTCGAACACCGCCATGTCAGCCAGCACCTTACGGTCGAGTTCGATCGACGCCTTCTTCAGGCCGTTGATGAACACGCTGTAGGTCATGTCGTGCTGACGAACCGCCGCGTTGATACGCGTAATCCACAGTGCGCGGAACACACGCTTCTTGTTGCGACGATCGCGATATGCGTACTGACCAGCGCGCATCACCGCCTGCTTGGCGATGCGGTAGACGTTATTGCGGCGACCGCGATAACCCTTGGCCAGGTTGATGATCTTCTTGTGGCGGGCCCGTGCGGTTACCCCACGTTTGACTCGAGGCATGTTTCTCTCCTTAGAGTATCGATTGAGGGGTTACGCGAACGGCAGCATCGCGCGGACGGAGTTCAGATCGGAATCATGAACTGCCGTTGCGCCGCGCAGGTGGCGCTTGTTCTTCGTGGTTTTCTTGGTCAGGATGTGACGCTTGAAGGCTTGACCGCGCTTGACGGTACCGCCCGGACGCACCACGAAGCGCTTTGCAGCGCTCTTCTTGGTCTTCATCTTAGGCATGACGAACAACTCCAGTTTATTAGATGGCGATGGGTGTGCGGTTGGCTTGCGCCCTTGACCCGCCCTTCGAAACCCAGTCCACTTGTGTACGGCGAACCGCTTGCGCAGCCGCCGTCATTGCTGGCACGTTGCCCTGACCGGGCAACGCGCCGAACCACTGCAAACCTGCGCGCGAAGCGCGCGGGCCCGTTACTTCTTTTTCTTCGGCGAGAGCACCATGATCATCTGGCGCCCTTCCATCTTCGGCATCTGCTCGACCTGGCCGACTTCCTCGAGATCCGTGCGCAGACGCTCAAGCATCCGCATACCGATTTCCTGGTGAGCCATTTCGCGACCGCGGAAACGCAACGTGATCTTCGTCTTGTCGCCTTCTTCGAGGAAGCGCACGAGATTGCGGAGCTTGACGTTGTAATCCCCGTCATCGGTACCCGGGCGGAACTTGACTTCCTTGACCTGGATGACCTTCTGCTTCAGCTTCGCTTCGTGCTGCTTCTTCGATTCCTGGTACTTGAACTTGCCGTAATCCATCAGACGGCAAACCGGGGGAACCGCTTGCGGCGCGATTTCCACCAGGTCAACATCCAGTTCTTCCGATTTACGGAAAGCATCAGCGAGTTTTACGATACCGAGCGGTTCGTTCTCGATCCCGACCAGACGCACTTCCGGCGCAGTGATTTCACCGTTGATGCGATGCGACGACTTATCAGTAGCGATGTTACGTTTCCTCTAAAAATTAAAAAAACGAGCCGCGCTGCCAGGGCGGTTACTTGAACGAGCGCAGGTCTTCCTGCAGACGCTCAACGAAGGCTTCGACCGGCATCACGCCAAGATCGACGCCGCCACGGGCACGCACGGCTACCGTTTGCGCATCACGCTCCTTATCACCCACGACGAGGAGATAAGGCACCTTTTCCAGCGTGTGCTCGCGTATTTTATAGCTAATCTTCTCATTGCGCAAATCGGCCGTCACTCTAACCCCTTGTTTTTGCAACGATTGGGCCAGAGATTGCGCATATTCGGCCTGACTTTCGGCAATATTGAGCACAACTGCCTGGAACGGCGCGAGCCAGGCAGGCATTGCACCAGCGTGGTGCTCGATCAAAATGCCGAGGAAACGCTCCATCGAACCGACGATCGCACGGTGCAACATCACCGGCCGGCGACGGCTGCTGTCGTCGGCAACATACTCGGCGCCGAGGCGTTCCGGCAGCACCATGTCGAGCTGCAGCGTACCGCACTGCCACGAACGGCCGAGCGCATCCTTGATGTGGTATTCGATCTTCGGACCGTAGAACGCGCCTTCACCCGGCAATTCTTCCCACGTCAGACCGCAGGCGGTCAGTGCGTCGCGCAGGCCCTGCTCGGCACGATCCCACGTCTCGTCCGTGCCCGCACGCTGATCCGGGCGCAGCGACAGCTTGATGTCGATGTGATCGAAACCGAAGTCCTTGTACACGCTCATCGCCAGCGTATTGAACGCGATCGACTCCGAGATGAACTGGTCTTCCGTACAGAAGATGTGTGCATCGTCCTGCACGAAGCCGCGCACGCGCATCAGGCCGTGCAGCGCGCCCGACGCCTCGTTGCGGTGGCACGAACCGAATTCCGCGTAGCGCAGCGGCAGGTCGCGATACGAGCGCAAGCCGTGCTTGAACACCTGGACGTGACCCGGACAGTTCATCGGCTTGATCGCGTAGTCGCGCTTCTCCGACTCCGTCGTGAACATGTTCTCGCGGTAGTTCTGCCAGTGGCCCGACGCCTCCCACAGCGAGCGGTCCATGATCATCGGCGTCTTGATCTCGAGGTAGCCGGCTTCGTTCACGCGGCGGCGCATGTACTGCTCGACCTGCTGCCACAGCGCCCAGCCCTTCGGATGCCAGAACACCATGCCCGGCGACTCTTCCTGCATGTGGAACAGGTCGAGCTGCTTGCCGAGCTTGCGGTGGTCACGCTTTTCCGCTTCCTCGAGCATGTGCAGGTACTGGTCCTGGTCTTCCTTCTTCGTCCAGGCCGTGCCGTAGATGCGCTGCAGCTGCTCGTTCTTCGAATCGCCGCGCCAGTACGCGCCCGCGACCTTCATCAGCTTGAAGACCTTCAACTTGCCCGTCGACGGCACGTGCGGGCCGCGGCACAGATCGGTAAAGCCGCCGTGCGAATACAGCTTGATTTCGTCGCTTTGCGGAATCGATTCGATGATCTCGGCCTTGTACTTCTCGCCGATGCTGCGGAAGTAGCCCGCCGCTTCGTCGCGCGACACGACACGGCGCGTCACGGGCTCGTCCTTCTTCGCGAGCTCCTGCATGCGCTTTTCGATCTTCTCCAGATCTTCAGGCGTAAACGGACGGTTGTACGAGAAGTCGTAATAGAAGCCGTTGTCGATCACCGGGCCGATCGTCACCTGCGCGTCCGGATACAGTTCCTTCACCGCGTATGCGAGCAAGTGCGCCGTCGAGTGGCGAATGATGTCGAGGCCGTCGGCATCCTTGTCGGTCACGATCGCGAGCGACGCGTCGCGGTCGATCACGGCCGACGTATCGACGAGCTCGCCATCGAGCTTGCCACCAAGCGCAGCCTTCGCAAGGCCGGGACCGATCGAGGCTGCAACCTCGGCAACTGTCACCGGATGCTCGTATTGTCGAACTGAGCCGTCAGGCAAGCGTATCGAAACCATAGCAATCTCCGTGATGCCGACAGTGGGCGGCAGACCAGGTACGCGACATGAAAATCGCGCGGGAAAATTTCGCGACAAAAAAAATGCGGCCCCGCTTTCGAGGGGCCGCATTCGATACTTCACTCAGACTGAAAGGGCGAAAGGGTTCCTCGACTAGCGTCGCTCCGAAAAGGTTTCGGTCAACGTTCGCGGTGCCATAACCGTATTCGCCTTGTTCGCGTTGAGTTATTTACTGCATCGAACACCCGGAGACCGGGCATTCTCAATTCGTTGGTAGGCTCGATTGGACTCGAACCAACGACCCCCACCATGTCAAGGTGGTGCTCTAACCAGCTGAGCTACGAGCCTAAAGAAGCTAAGATTATATGGAGCCGTTACCGGCTTGGCAAGTGTTTTTATGCGGTCGCAGCAAAATGACGGGGCTCCAACCCCATATCATGCCTTCCGCCCCGCCCGCACGACGCCTTGCACCTCGCCGAGCAGCGCGCACGCGCGCTGCACCTGCGCCGAGTTCGACACCTCGACCGTGAACTGCATGAATGCCGCATTGCGGCGGCTCTGCGTCTTCACACCCACCACGTTCATCTTCTCGCGCGCGAACACTTCGGAGATATCGCGCAGCAACCCTTGCCGGTCGCTTGCCTCGATCATCAGGTCGACCGGATAGACGGACGCACCGCGCCCGCCGAGTACGTCGGCCGACCAGGTCGTCTGCAGCACGCGCTCCGGCGCGCGCTCGACCATCCGGCGGAACGTCGGGCAATCGGTGCGGTGGATCGACATCCCCTTGCCGCGCGTGACGAAACCGCTGATCGGATCGGGCGGCGCCGGACGGCAGCAGCGCGCGAGCTGGGTCAGCAGCGCGTCGACGCCCACGACCAGCACGCCGGTCGACGCGCCGTGCGCCACGCTCGCGCCGCTGCTGCGCTTCTCGAAATCGGCGGGCGCTTCGGGCGCCGGCTCCGGCGGCGGCGCATCGGACAGCGCGTGCTCGACATTGCGCAGGCTGAACTCTTCCTTGCCGACGACCGAGAACAGCTCCTCGGGCGACTTGAAGCCGAGCTTCGCGGCGAGATTATCCAGGTTGACTGATGTCTTGCCCTCGCGCTGCAGCGTCTTTTCGACGAGCGCGCGGCCATGCGAGATGTTTTCTTCCTGCTCGATCGAGTTGAACCATGCGCGCACCTTCTGACGCGCACGCGGGCTCTTCATGTAACCGAGCTGCAGGTTCAGCCAGTCGCGCGACGGCCCGCCCTCCTTCACCGCGACGATCTCGACCGTCTGGCCGTTTGCGAGCGGCGTGTTGAGCGGCACCATCGCGCCGTCGACGCGCGCGCCACGGCAGCGATGGCCAAGCTCGCTGTGCAGGTGGTACGCGAAATCGACCGGCGTCGCGCCCTGCGGCAACGCGATCACACGCGCCTGCGGCGTCAGCACGTAGATGTGGTCGTCGTCGAGCGACGTCTCGCGCAATTGGGCCCACGCCTTGTCGCCCGACTTTTCCGCGCCGTCCTCGACGTCATCCTTCCACGCGAGCAGTTGCCGCAGCCATGCGATCTTCTCGTCGTATTTGTCGCTCGCCGAGAACTGGCCGCCGTAGCCGCGCGCGCCGGCCTCCTTGTAGCGCCAGTGCGCGGCGACGCCGTACTCGGCGAAACGGTGCATCTCCTGCGTGCGGATCTGCACCTCGAACGCGCGGCCGTCATCGCCGATCACGACCGTATGCAGCGACTTGTAGCCGTTCGGCTTCGGCCGCGAGATGTAGTCGTCGAATTCCTTCGGCACCGGCTGCCACAGGTGATGCACGATGCCGAGCACCGCGTAACAATCCTTGATGTCCGGCACGATCACGCGAAACGCGCGCACGTCGTACAGCTCGGAGAAATCGAGCTCCTTGCCGCGCATCTTGCGCCAGATGCTGTAGATATGCTTCGGCCGGCCGCTCACATCGGCCTGGATGTGCGCGTCCGCCAGCTCCTGCTGCAACCGGTCGATCGCCTGCGTGACGTACGCTTCGCGCTCGATGCGCTTCTCGTCGAGCAGCTTCGCGATCCGCTTGTAGGTGACGGGATCCTCGAAGCGGAACGCGAGATCCTCGAGCTCCCACTTCAGTTGCCAGATACCGAGACGGTTCGCGAGCGGCGCATAGATCTCGAGCGTCTCGCGCGCGACGTCGGGCGGCGGGTCGATCTTCGCGGCCGCGTAGTAGCGCAGCGACTGCAGGCGCGACGCGAGCCGGATCAACACCACGCGGATGTCTTGCGCGAACGCGAGCAGCATCTTGCGCAGCGCCTCGATCTGCGTACGCCGCTCTTCCGCCGTGTCGCGCCCCGCATCGGGCACCGCGTTCTGCGCGGCACGCAGGCTGACGGTACCGAGCCGCAACAGCTTGCGCACGTCGGACACGAGCCGCGCCACTTCGTCGCCGAAACGCTCGGTGAGTTCGCGCTCGGGGTCGCTCAGGTGCGGCGTCAGCACGAACAGTGCGGCCGCCTGCATCGCGGGCGGATCGACGTTCAGCGTGCGCATGATCGACGCCGTGCCCGCCGAGTGATCGGCGAGCAGTTCGCCCGACGACAGGCGCGCGTCGCCGGCCCGTTCGCGCACGAACGCGAGCACGTCGTCGAACGACGGTGCCGCGACGGGGGAAGCGGAAACGGACTCGGTCATTGCTTGGCCTGGCGGAATGCGATCATCGTCGGGTTGCGTCCGGTTCAGCTCCGCTGTGCGGCGACCACCACGATCTCGACGAGCAGCGCCGGATCCGCGAGCTTCGCCTCGACGGTGGCGCGCGGCGGCGTGTTGCCCTGCGCGACCCATGCGTCCCACTCCGCATTCATGCCGTCGAAATTCGCCAGATCGGAAATGTAAATCTGCACCGACAGCAGATGCGCCTTGTCGCTGTTCGCTTCGGCGAGCAGGCGGTCGATGTGGCCGAGCACTTCGCGCGTCTGGCCCTTGATGTCCTGCGTGGTGTCTTCGGCGATCTGGCCGGCCAGATACACGGTACCGTTGTGGATCGCGGTTTCGGAGAGTCGGGCCCCGACGTGGTGACGAATGACTGCCATGGAATGTTCCGGTCGTGAGTGGATGGAGATTCGGGTGACGGCACGGCCCGCGTGCCGTCGAACCGCATATTATGACGCGTTTATGCGCCGCCTTCGACGAAAAACCGCCGCGCGAGCGCAATCTGGCCTGCGTCGACGAACGCCGGCGCGTGGCCCGCCCCTGGAATCTCGGCGTGCGTGACGTGCCGGCCACGACGCACCATCTCGGCCACCGTCTCGCGCGACAGCAGGTCGGACGTCTCGCCGCGCACGACGAGCAGCGATGCATCCGTCGTCTCGATGGCGTGCCACAGCGCGGCCTCGCCGAGTGCGGCCAACTCGGGCGTGGTTGCCTTGAACGGCTCGGCGATGCGCGGATCGTAGCGGACCGTCCAGCCACCTTCGGGCAGTTCGCGCAACAGCGGCCCGTTGATCTCGCGCCACTCGTCGGCGCTCAGCGCACCGAACGGCAGCGACAGCGACGTCAGATAGTCGATGCCCTCCTGCTCGGTCGCAAAGCGCGGCTGCACGCCGAGATATTCGCCGATGCGCGTCAGCGAATCGGGTTCGATGCGCGGGCCGACGTCGTTGACGATCATCCGGCGCAGCGGCGATCCGGGCAGCCCCGCGAACGCCAGGCCGATCAGGCCGCCCATCGACGTGCCGAACCAGTCGACCGATTCGACGTCGAGTCGCGCGATCAGCGTCACCATGTCGGCCACGTATTGCGGAATCGCATAGAGCCGCGGATCGGCCAGCCAGTCCGATTGGCCGCGCCCGACGATGTCGGGGCAGACGACGCGATACGTATCGGACAGCGCCGTGGCGAGCCGGTCGAAATCGCGCCCGGAACGGGTCAGGCCATGCACGCAAACCAGCACGCGCGGGTTCGCGGGATCGCCCCACTCGGTATAGGCGACGTGGTGAAGGCCGGCCGCGCTCGCACACTGCACGCGCCGCTGACGGGGAATCGGGGAGTTCACTGGGGAAGTGGGCATCGGAGGCGTCCTGCCGAACGGTGCGGCGCGATGGCATGTGGGCCCGGCCCGCCAGGGCAGCCGGGGGATGCGATCGATTGTAAACCCGTTCCGGATCACGAGTCGCCTGACCACCCTTGCGGGCTTGCGGCTCGTGCGAGCGCCAATGACATGTCACGCGGCCGTGCGGAATCGGGCGCGGTGTTCCGTGTTCAGCAGGCTACCGATCCAGCCTCCCCTGCGGCCGCGGCGACGGCGCCGCAAACGCACCATCGCGCACCGGCCCGTCATGACCGGGAAAGCGCGGCTATTTCTGCATGACCGCGCCGATGCTCGCACCGACCACGCACAGCGTGCCGGCGACCTGCAGCGTGCTCATCGGCTGCGCCAGCACGACATAACCGATCCCCGCAGCGATCGCGGGCTCGGCGCTCATCAGGATGCCGAATGCCGATGCGCTCATCCGTCGCAACGCAATCAGTTCGAGCACGTACGGAAACAGCGGGACGAGCACCGCCAGATACGCGGCATCGATCAGTTGACCGGCCGGCAAGTGGCCGCCGCTTTGCGCCAGCCCGAACGGCGTCGTGACGAGCGCGGCCACGAACAGCGACGCGGACAGCCCTTGCAGTCCGTCGAACAGCGTGCCGACACGCTTCATCAACACGATATAGGCGGCCCAGCCAAGCGCAGAGCCGACCGGGAAGACCAGCGCGGCCGGCGCCGTCACCCACATGCCGTCCTGCCGCGCCAGCAGCAGCACGCCAGCCAGCGCAAGTGCCGGCCATGCCAGCATCGTCGGCTTGCGCACGCCGATCGTGGCGACCGCCAGCGGCCCGAGAAAGTTGATCGCGACCGCCAGCCCGAGCGGCACGCGACGCACGGCTTCGAAGAAGCACAGCGTCATCGCGGCCATCGCCGTGCCGAGCGCGATGGCCGCGATCCAGCGCTGCCGCGAATAGGTGTGGAGCGGCGGCCGGACGACAACGGCCAGCGCGAGCGCGGCGAAACAGAGCCGCAGCCAGGTCGTGCTGACGGTGCCGTACTCGATCGTCGCCGGCCTCGACAGCGCCGCGCCGAGCTGCACGCTGCACATCGACGCGACGGCCAGCAGCGGCGCCACCGCATTCGTGAAAGGTGACGCCACGCGCTGCGCGACATCCGGTCGGACCGTACTCGATTCCTCGCTCATGCAACCGCTCCGGTTCAGTGACACGCCGATGCTAACCGCGGCCGCATGCTTGATATAAGCTGATAATTCTTATGCTCGCATCAGGAATATTGATGACCCGCGATCTCGACAGCACCCTGCTGCGCACGTTCGTCACCGTGGTCGAAACCGGCAGCGTCAGCACGGCGGCAACAGCGCTGCATCGCACGCAGGCCGCCGTCAGCATGGCGCTGCGACGGCTCGAGGATGAAGTCGGCCAGCGCCTGCTCGAACGCTCGCCGCGCGGCGTCACGCCGACGGCCGCGGGCAACGTGCTGCTGCCCTATGCACATCAGCTGCTCGGCGTCGGGCTCGCCGCACGCGCCGCGCTCGCCGCAGGCGACATCTCGGGCACCGTACGGCTCGGCGTCCTCGAGGACATCGCCGTCGGCCGTCTGCCGCACGCGTTGCGACAGTTCGCAGCGTCATTTCCGAACGTCGCGCTCGAGATCGTCGTCGACACGAGCCCCGTCTTGTCGCAGCGACTCTCGACCCACGCGCTGGATTTCGTGATCGGCGACCCCGCGCTGATCCGGGCAGAGCCGCTCGCGACATGGCAGCATCCGCTGCACTGGGCCGCCGCAGCCACCACCAACCGGCTCCCTCGCAACGAACCGGTACCGATCGTTGCGTTCGGCGGCACCTGCCCGTGGCAGGAAAAGCTGTTCGCGATGTTGCGCGACGCCGGCCGTGCGTGGCGCGTCATCTGCACCAGCACGAGCCTGTCCGCGATCCAGTCGGCGGTCGAGGCAGGCCTCGGCGTCGCGGTACTGCTCGACTGGAACGTGCGTCGCGACACGATGCGCGCACTCGATCCGCTGGCAGCCGGGTTGCCCGCGCCACCCGCCGCGGATTTCGGGCTGTTCAGCCGCGCGGACCTCGGCGATCACACGTCGGCGGCAGTCACGCTGCAACGCTTCCTGTTTCATGCACTGCAGCTGGGTTCGCCCGACGACGGCACGCCCACCGGCGAACAACGCTTGGAATCGTTGCAGACCGCCGTCTGACGCGGCCGAGCGCGCATGCCACAAACATAAACGCCCCGCATGCCTGACGGCATGCGGGGCGAATCGACATGAAGAAAACTCAGGCGACCGCGCTGACGTCGAGCGGCGCGCCCGTCTTTGCCTGGATCTCGTCGGCGCTCACGCCATCGGCGAGCTCGAGGACCTTCAGGCCGGACGGCGTCACTTCGATCACGCCGAGATCGGTGATGATCAGGTCGACCACACCGACACCCGTCAACGGCAGGTTGCATTCCTCGAGGATCTTGTGCTGATCGCCCTTCGCGACATGCTCCATCAGCACGACGACACGCTTCACGCCGGCGACGAGATCCATCGCGCCGCCCATCCCCTTGATCATCTTGCCGGGGATCATCCAGTTCGCGAGGTCACCCTGCTTGCTGACCTGCATCGCGCCGAGGATCGCGAGGTTGATGTGGCCGCCGCGGATCATCGCGAACGAATCGGCCGACGAGAAGATCGACGAGCCCGGCAGCGTCGTGACGGTTTGCTTGCCGGCGTTGATGAGATCGGCGTCGACTTCGTCTTCGGTCGGCGACGGGCCGATGCCGAGCAGGCCGTTCTCCGACTGCAGCCACACCTCCACGCCTTCCGGCACGTGGTTCGCGACGAGCGTCGGCAGGCCGATGCCGAGGTTCACGTAGAAGCCGTCCTGCAGTTCCTTCGCCGCGCGCGCGGCCATCTGGTCACGATTCCAGGCCATGTCAGTCTCCTTTCGCGCGTACGACGCGTTGTTCGATGCGTTTTTCGGGCGTCGCGTTCAGCACGATGCGCTGCACGAAAATCCCCGGCGTGTGGATGTGATCCGGATCGAGCTCGCCGTTCTCGACGATTTCCTCGACCTCCGCGACGGTGATCTTGCCGGCCATCGCGCACATCGGGTTGAAGTTGCGCGCGGTGCGGCGATAGATCAGGTTGCCCGACTTGTCGGCCTTCCAGGCCTTCACGAGCGCGACATCGGCCGTCAGCGACGGCTCGAGCACGTAGTGGCGATCGCCGAACTGGCGCGTTTCCTTGCCTTCCGCGATCACGGTGCCGTAGCCCGTGTTCGTGAAGAACGCCGGGATGCCCGCGCCGCCCGCGCGCAGCTTTTCGGCGAGCGTGCCTTGCGGCGTGAATTCGAGTTCGAGTTCGCCGGCCAGGTACTGGCGCTCGAACTCCTTGTTCTCCCCGACGTACGACGAGATCATCTTCTTGATCTGGCGCGTTTCCAGCAACAGGCCGAGGCCGAAACCGTCGACGCCCGCGTTGTTGCTGATGCAGGTGATGCCCTTGACGGCCGAATCGCGCAACGCTGCGATCAGCGCCTCCGGAATCCCGCACAGGCCGAAGCCGCCCACCGCGAAGGTCTGTCCGTCACGGACGATCCCTTCCAGCGCGGCAGCCGCGCTTGGATAGACTTTGTTCATCTGTTGTCCCTTCCTCTATGGAAACCAGCGAAACCGGTTCACGCGCCACGTGGCCCGCAAGCCCGCCGCATCATTCTATGCATGCACGGCGATGCCTGCGTCGAGGCGCGCTGTTTTTATACCGCGGCAAACCGCCACGAGATGCCTGAAAGGGTACGATGCGGCGCGGATGCGGCACAATACGCAAAAATACATAAGCGTTTGCCTCCGCTTGCCTGCGCCATGCCCGCTCTCGATTACCAGACCGCCTTCCACCTCGCGCCGCTCGGCCTCGTCCTGTCGCGCGACCGCGTGATCGAGGATTGCAACGACGCGCTCGCGTCGATCTTCCGCTGCGTGCGGGCCGACCTGATCGGGAAATCGTACGAGGTGCTCTACCCGTCGACGGACGAATTCCAGCGAATCGGCGAACGTATCGCGCGCATGATGGCCGCGAACGGCATCTACTCGGACGACAGAATCATGAAACGCGCGGACGGCGAGCTGTTCTGGTGCCACGTCACCGGCCGCGCGCTCGACCGCACCGCACCGCTCGCGGCAGGCGTCTGGACCTTCGAGGATTTGAGCGCGACGCGCCGGGTCGCCGTCGAACTGACCCCGCGCGAGCGCGAGATCGCTGCCCAGCTTGCGACCGGCAAGACCAGCAAGCAGATCGGGCGCGTGCTCGACATCAGCTCGCGCACGGTCGACATCTACCGCGCGCGGCTGATGCGCAAGTACGGCACCAACAATACGCCGGAGCTGCTGCAGCGCCTGCTCGGGCAGTGAATGGCGGCTCCCGGATGACAATCGGCCGCGCATGGCGGCCGATTCGTGAAACAGGCAGGCATGGCGTGCCGCCGGCGACCGGGCACCGGCCTCGCCGTGCCGGCGCTCAGCCGACCTTCGTCGCGAGCGCGCGCTCGATCGTGTCGCGCAGCAACTGGGGCAGCGGTACCGACTTGCCGAGCGCGTAGTCGACCCACACGCAGCGCGCCTTGCCGCGCGCATAGACGTGCTGCGGATCGTCCGCGCGCGTAAGCTCGAAACCGGTGTCGAAGCTGCTCCGGCCGGGTTTCGCGGCCGACATCTTCGCGATCACGTCGCCCGGATAGTGCAGTTGCTTGAGGAATTCCATCGACGCCGTGACGATGACGGGCCCCTGCCCCTCGCCATTGCCGCCGGCGATGCCGAGCTCCTCGAACCACGAGATCCGCGCCTGCTCCATGTAGCGGAAATAGACCGTGTTGTTCACATGGCCGAACGCGTCCATGTCGCCCCAGCGGATCGGCATCGACATCTCAAATACGGGGGAGTAATCGCTTGTTGCGCTCATTGCAGTCTTCTGTGTTGCTGAATGTCATCCGCTCAGGCGAGGCCGAAGCCGTCGTCGGCGGAGATAATCGAGCCATTGATGAACTGCGACTCGTCGGCCGCGAGCAGCAACAACAGCCCGTCGAGATCCTGCGGCTTGCCGACGCGCCGGCGCGGCAGCATCGACTGCAGCTTCTGGCCCTGCTCGGTTTCCCACAGGTAATGATTGATTTCGGTATCGATATAACCCGGACAGATCGCGTTGACGTTGATCCCGTGGCGCCCCCACTCGAGCGCCATCGCGCGCGTCATCTGCACGACCGCGGCCTTGCTCATCGCGTACAGCCCGATCTGCGGGAACACGCGCAGGCCGGCCACCGACGCGATATTGATGATCCGGCACGGCGGCTTGCCGTTGCCGCTGCCGTTCGCGCGCATGATCATCCGCTTCGCGACTTCCTGCGCGACGAAAAACGCGCCGCGCGTGTTGGTGTCGAACACGAACTCGAAATCGGCGGGCGTCACGTCGACGAGCTTCTGCATCGTCGAGACACCCGAATTGTTCACGAGGATATCGATCGTGCCGGCCTCCGTTTCCGCATGCGCGACCGCCGCCTTGATGCTCTGGACGTCGGTGACGTCGAGCGACACGACGTGCGCGGCGCCGCCCGCCGCCTCGATCTCGGCACGCAACTCCTTCAGGCGCTCGACGCGACGACTCGCGAGCACGACCTTTGCACCGGCCTGCGACAGCACCTGCGCAAAACGCTGCCCCAGGCCGCTCGACGCCCCCGTGACCAGCGCAACCTTGCCTTCCAGATTGATCGAACGACCCATTTGCACATCCCCTTTCGATGTCGTTTCGCCGCTACGGGCAGCACGGCCCGAGCGGCATTACCCTAGCACAAAAATAGAACGATCGTGCTAATCTAGCCGCATGCTGTTGCGGCAAGCGTTTCGTTTCGCAGACAATACGCTCCCGAATAAAAGCATTCTAACGGTTAGAGGAACGCCAATGACCCCCGCAAGCCTCATCGAGCAATACGGCCCGCGCGAATCGATGGAATACGACGTCGTGATCGTCGGCGGCGGCCCCGCCGGGCTGTCGGCGGCGATCCGGCTCAAGCAGCTGGCCGCCGAGAAAGGCACCGAGATCGGCGTGTGCGTGCTCGAGAAAGGTTCCGAGATCGGCGCGCACATCCTGTCGGGTGCGGTGATGGACCCGCGCGCGATCACCGAACTGTTCCCCGACTGGAAGGAACGCGGCGCGCCGCTCGACGTCGAGGTGACGGAAGACCGCTTCCTGTTCCTGTCCGAGAAAAGCGCGGTCACCACGCCGAACTGGGCGCTGCCCGCCAACTTCCAGAACCACGGCAACTACGTGATTTCGCTGGGTAACGTGACCCGCTGGCTGGGCCAGCAGGCCGAGGCGCTGGGCGTCGAGATCTTCCCTGGCTTCCCGGCCGCCGAGATCCTGTACAACGATGACGGCTCGGTGAAAGGCGTCGCGACCGGCAACATGGGCGTGGGCAAGGACGGCGAGCCGACCGAGAACTTCCAGCTCGGCATGGAACTGCACGCGAAGTACACGCTGTTCGCCGAAGGCTGCCGCGGTCACCTCGGCCGCCAACTGATCGCGAAGTTCAAGCTCGACGCGAACGCCGATCCGCAGGCGTACGGGATCGGCATCAAGGAGCTGTGGGAAATCGACCCCGCGAAGCACAAGCCGGGCCTCGTGATCCACACGGCCGGCTGGCCGCTGAAGTCCGATACGTACGGCGGCTCGTTCCTGTATCACATGGACAACAATCAGGTCGTGGTCGGCTTCGTGGTGGGCCTGGGCTACACGAACCCGTACCTGTCGCCGTTCGAGGAATTCCAGCGCTACAAGACGCACCCGTCGATCCGCGCGTTCCTGGAAGGCGGCAAGCGCGTGTCGTACGGCGCGCGCGCGATCACGGCGGGCGGGCTGCTGTCGCTGCCGAAGACGGTGTTCCCGGGCGGCGCGCTGATCGGCGACGACGCAGGCTTCCTGAACGCGTCGCGGATCAAGGGCAGCCACGCGGCGATCAAGACCGGCATGCTGGCCGCCGACGCCGCGTTCGACGCGGTGCAGGCGGGCCGCCAGTCGGACGAGCTCAACGCGTACCCGGATGCGTTCAAGCAATCGTGGCTGTACACGGAGCTGTACCGCGCGCGCAACTTCAAGCAGTGGATGGCGAAGGGGCTATACCTCGGTACGCTGATGGTCGGGCTCGAGCAGAAGGTGATGGGCGGCAACGTCCCGTGGACGCTGCACCACAAGCATGCGGATCACGAGATGCTGAAGCCGGCGTCGCAGTGCGAGCCGATCGAGTACCCGAAGCCGGACGGCAAGCTGACGTTCGACCGGCTGTCGTCGGTGTTCATCTCGAACACGAACCATGAAGAGAACCAGCCGGCGCACCTGACCTTGAAGGATGCGAACGTGCCGGTGAACGTGAACCTGCGCACGTATGCGGGGCCGGAAGGACGTTTCTGCCCGGCAGCGGTGTACGAGTTCGTGAAGAACGACGACGGCAGCGATCGACTGGTGATCAACGCGCAGAACTGCGTGCACTGCAAGACCTGCGACATCAAGGACCCGACGCAGAACATCGTGTGGGTCACGCCGGAAGGCGGTGGCGGGCCGAATTACCCGAACATGTAATCCGCCAAGACGCGCCGCCGCGAGCGGCGCGTTTTTGCTGGTCGCCACAAACGAAACGGGGCGCTGCCTGAAGCAGCGCCCCGTTTTGTATTCCCTGCGCGTTCGCGAGGCGCGCCGCGCCCCGCCCGCTTGCGTCAGGTCGCGCTACCGGCGATCTTCGGCGTCGACGTCTCGACGTCCCCGCACTGCGCGCGATGGCGCAGCGCATGGTCGATCAGCACCAGTGCGAGCATCGACTCGGCGATCGGCGTCGCGCGGATGCCGACGCACGGATCGTGGCGGCCGAACGTTTCCACCGTCGCCTCGTCGCCCGCCTTCGTGATCGAACGGCGCGGCGTACGGATGCTCGACGTCGGCTTGATCGCGATCGACACGGTGATGTCCTGCCCCGTCGAAATCCCGCCGAGCACGCCGCCCGCATGGTTGCCGACGAAACCGCCCGGCGTCAGCTCGTCGCCGTGCATCGAGCCGCGCTGCGCGACACTGTCGAAACCCGCACCGATCTCGACGCCCTTCACCGCGTTGATGCTCATCATCGCCTTCGCGATGTCCGCATCGAGACGGTCGAACACCGGCTCGCCCCAGCCGACCGGCACGCCCGACGCGACGACGTCGATGCGCGCGCCGATCGAATCGCCATCCTTGCGCAGCGCATCCATGTACGCCTCGAGCTCCGGCACGACCGCCGCATTCGGCGCGAAGAACGGATTCTCGTGCACGTGCGACCAGTCGACGAACGGCACGTCGATTTCGCCAAGGCCGCTCATGTAGCCGCGCACCTCGACGCCGAAGCGCTCGCGCAGCCACTTCTTCGCGACCGCACCCGCGCCGACGATCGGTGCGGTCAGGCGCGCGGACGAACGGCCACCGCCGCGGTAGTCGCGGATGCCGTATTTCTGCCAGTAGGTGTAGTCGGCGTGGCCGGGACGGAACGTCTCGACGATGTTGCCGTAGTCCTTGCTGCGCTGGTCGGTGTTGCGGATCAGCAGTGCGATCGGCGTACCGGTCGTCACGCCTTCGAACACACCCGACAGGATCTCGACCTGGTCAGCCTCCTGCCGTTGCGTCACGTGACGCGACGTGCCCGGCTTGCGGCGATCGAGTTCGACCTGGATGTCGGCTTCGGTCAGCCCCATTCCCGGCGGGCAGCCGTCGATCACGCAACCGATCGCGGGACCGTGCGATTCGCCGAAGGTCGTGACAGTGAAAAGCGTGCCGAGGGTATTGCCGGACATGATGGAACCGCCCAAAGAGAAATGGGCAAACCGATGCGCTGCCCGGGCCGCAGGCAGATCGCTCGTTTGCCGGTCGAGAAAAGAGGTAAGCCGCTATTATGCCAGCCGTCCCGCACCCGCGGGCCGCAGGCCGCATGAAAGGCAGCCCGGACGCGCGGAACGTGCGCGCGCGGCCCGGCTTGTGCGGCGCAAGCCCGTCCTGGCCCGGTTGCAGCCGAACGCATCCGGACAGGCGCCCGCCTACTTCCGCGCGCCGCGCAGTTCGGTTACCGCGGCCTGCAGCGACTCGGGCGTCGCGACCGACGCCGGGACCGGCTCGCCGACCGCCAGCGTCAGCCGGCTCATCACGCCGCGCTTGATGGGTCGCGGCATCCGCGCATCGGAATGCCGCGAAAAATAGCTGCCCCACAGCCCGCGCAGCGCCATCGGAATCACGGGTGCCGGCGTGCGGCCCAGGATTTCCGTGATGCCGTGGTGGAACGTGTTGATGTCGCCCGTCTTGGTCAGCTTGCCCTCGGGGAAGATGCACACGAGTTCGCCGTCCTTCAGCGCGGCCTCACATGCGTCGTACGCGTGCGCGAGCATCGCGGGATCCTCGTGGCGCGGCGCGATCGGGATCGCCTTCGCATGCCGGAATACCCAGCTCGCGAAGCGCGTCTTGAAGATCCGGTGATCCATCACGAAACGGATCGGGCGCGGGCTCGCGGCGGCCAGCACGAGCGCATCGACGTAGCTGACGTGGTTGCATACGAGCACGGCCGCGCCTTCCGCCGGAATCCGCTCCGCGTGCACGAGACGAATCCGGTAGAACGTGTGGACGAGCACCCACGCGACGAAGCGGAGCAGGAACTCCGGCACGAGCAGATAGATATAGGCCGCGACGATCACGTTCAACAGCGCGGTGACGAGGAACAGCCCCGGGATGTCGACGCCGGCCTTGGTCAGCCCCATCGCCATCACGGCCGACAGGATCATGAACAGCGCGTTCAGGATGTTGTTCGCGGCGATGATCCGCGCGCGGTGCGTCGGTGCGCTGCGGCTCTGGATCAACGCGTACAGCGGCACGCTGTAGAAGCCGCCGAACATCGCGAGCAGGAACAGGTCCGCCAGGATGCGCCAGTGGCGCGCGCCGGCCAGGAATTCGCCGACCGACAGCAGATGGCCGGGCGACGGCAGCGCGCGGCTCGCGAAATACAGCTCGATCGCGAACACGCTGATGCCGATCGAGCCGAGCGGCACGAGGCCGATCTCGACGCGCCGCTGCGACAGCCGTTCGCACAGCAGCGAACCGAGGCCGATACCGACCGAGAACGTCGCGAGCAGGATCGTGACGACGTCGGGGCTCGCCGACAGCACGTCCTTCGCGAAATTGAAGAACGACGTGAGGAACGTCGCGCCGACGAACCACAGCCACGAGATGCCGAGCAGGCTCAGGAACACGGTGCGGTTCTGGCGTGCGAGCCCGAGGTTGCGCCAGGTCTCGCTGACCGGATTCCAGTTGATCACGAGATCGGGCTGCGGCGCCGGCGTGGAAGGCACACGCTGCGCGACGAGGCGCCCCGCGATCGCGATGACGAGCACGCTCACCGCGAGCACGCGCTCGCCGGCACCTTCGATGCCCGCGGCCGCGCCGCCGATGATCGTGCCGATCAGGATCGCGATGAACGTGCCCATCTCGACGAGGCCGTTGCCGCCGACCAGCTCATGCTCGCCGAGATGCTGAGGCAGGTACGAATACTTGACGGGCCCGAACAGCGTCGAGTGCATCCCCATCATGAACGTGCACAGATACAGCAGCGGCGCGCTGTGCATGACGAAGCCCGCCGCGCCGACCAGCATCAGCACGATCTCGAAGGTCTTCACGAAACGCGTGAGGGTCGCCTTGTCGTACTTGTCGGCGATCTGGCCGGACGTCGCCGAGAACAGCACGAACGGCAGGATGAAGATCGCGGAAATCAGGAAGGCCGCCGTCTTCGCATCGACACCGGCGAACCGCGCGGTGTGATAGGTGACGAGCGACGTGAAGCCGATCTTGAAGACGTTGTCGTTCAGCGCACCGAGGAACTGGGTCGTGAAGAACGGCGCGAAACGGCGCTCGCGCAGCAGGTCGAACTGCGACGCGTGCGCGTGCCGTTCGTCGCGCCGCCTGGAAGTGGCTTGCGTTTGATCGCTCATGCGGAATACGCGCGCGCCGTCTGGGCAACGCTGCGCGGGCCTTGTGTGGTCATTGAAAAAACGGCGGCGCAGGACAAGCCTGCGCCGCCGCGTGCCGGGTGGCGGCGCCCGCGCATGACGGCGACGGGCGCGGCGTGGTTCACGACTTGTGCGCTTCGGCTTCTGATTCCGGCCAGTCGCGGATGTACGCCTTCAGCATCCGGTTCTCGAAGCTCTGCGCCTCGACGACCGTCTTTGCGACGTCGTAGAACGAAATGACGCCCATCAGCACCTTCTTGTCGAGCACCGGCATATAGCGCGCATGGCGCTCGAGCATCATCCGGCGCACTTCGTTGACGTCCGTTTCCGGCGTGCACGTGAGCGGCTCGTCCATCACCTTGCGCACCTGCACGTCGCCAATCGCGCCGCCGTTCACGTGCAGGCGCAGGATGATCTCGCGGAACGTCAGCATCCCGACGAGATCGCCGTACTCCATCACGACGAGCGAACCGATGTCGTGCTCGGCCATCGTGTCGACCGCTTCGCGCAGCGGCTTGTCGGGCGTCACCGTAAACAGCGTGTTGCCCTTTACTTTCAGAATATCGCTGACGCGCATCGTAGTCCCCTCATGCTTGAATGCAAAACCTCTTTCGATCCTATCGGAAAGCCTGTCAAAAGGAAAGCGCGGGCCCGTGCGGCGGGCCGCCGCCCCGCTTGCGGAAGCAGGCCGCCGGCAGCACAATGGCCCCATGAACAGCGGCCCGAGGAGACGGCCATGGCGCATACGCATACGGAGCAATTCGCCAGCTTCGCTGATTTCTACCCGTATTACCTGAACGAACACCAGAACCTGACGTCGCGGCGGCTGCACTTCGTCGGCTCGCTCGGCGTGATCGGCTGCGTCGCGATGGCGATCGCGACCGGCGACTGGCTGTGGCTGCCGGCGGCGATCGTCTGCGGCTACGGGTTCGCGTGGGTCGGACACTTCTTCTTCGAGAAGAACCGCCCGGCCACGTTCCGGCACCCGATCTACAGCCTGATGGGCGACTGGGTGATGTTCAAGGACATCTGCACCGGCAAGATCCCGCTGTAACGGCCAGGCACCCCGCTCACGCGGGCCGCGGCGGCCGCGCGTGCGGGTCGGACACGCCGCCCGGCGCCTGCCCCGGGACACCCGCCG
>NZ_QOBB01000028.1:0-53015 GCF_024704855.1 Burkholderia sp. HAN2018
GGCCGCACGCACGCCGCACGGGCCGGCCAGCACCGCGAGCGGCAGCGGCTCGCCTGCACGCGGTGCCCAGTCCGGCGCGGCGAGCCAGGCCAGCGGCTCGGAAAACAGCAACGTGCCGTCTTCGCGCGGCGGGTCCTCGCCCGGCTCGTGCCGCACGATCACCGCATCGAACCGGCGTTCGTCGTATTGCGCGAGCAGGTTCGTCGACGTTCCGAGATGCATTTCGAGCGACAGCCCCGGGTCCTGCCGATGCAGGCTCGTGAGCACGGCCGGCAGGTCGGGCACGGCGACATGCTCGCTGACGCCGAGCGCGAGCCGGTGCGTGCCGGCCGAGATCGCGCCGAGCGCGTGGTCGTGCGCGTCGAGCAGCGCGCGGGCGGCCGGCAGGAAATTCTCGCCGTCGGCGGCCAGCTTGACCACGCGCGGCGTGCGCGCGAGCAGCGGCTTGCCGAGGTGCGCTTCCAGCCGTTTCAGCTTCAGGCTCACGGCCGACTGCGTGGTGCC
Source organism: Burkholderia sp. HAN2018 (assembly GCF_024704855.1). Lineage (NCBI taxonomy): Bacteria > Pseudomonadati > Pseudomonadota > Betaproteobacteria > Burkholderiales > Burkholderiaceae > Burkholderia > Burkholderia sp. HAN2018. The sequence goes on from NZ_QOBB01000028.1 coordinate 505, forward strand.
GAGCGCATCGGCGGCGCGTGTGAAGCTGGCGAGATCGGCGACCAGCACGAACGCGCGTACGGCATCGAGGTCGAGGACTTTCATTTTCGATGTAAATGGATGAAATATTCATCAATGACTGTTCATTATAGTTCGGCGCGCCTAACCTGACGCTGTGTTTCCGTTCGTCAACGTCAACTTCACCGACAGGAGCAGGACCATGCCATTCACCCGTATCGCAGTCCGCGAAGGCAAACCGGCCGCGTACCGCGCGGCGCTCGTCGATGGCGTGCATCGCGCGCTGATGCACACGTTCAACGTGCCCGAGGACGACATCTTCATGGTCGTCACCGAGCATGCGGCCGAGAACTTCGTGTACGGCCGCCACTACCTCGACATCGAACGCAGCGACGATCTCGTGATGATCCAGATCACCGCGAACAATACGCGCACGCTCGAGCAGAAGCGCGCGCTGTACCGGGCGATCGCGGACAACCTCGCGCAGCAGCCCGGCGTGCGGCAGCAGGACGTCTTCATCAGTCTCGTCGAGGTGCTGAAGGAGAACTGGTCGTTCGGCAACGGCCTCGCGCAGTACGCCGTTTGACCTGCGACAGGGCGACAGGGCCAGATCGTTGCCTGCCCGTTTTTGCGGCGTGTACTATGGAAGCAGCTTCACGGACGACGCCGGCGCGATCGGAAGACCCGCCGGCGCTTCTTCATGTGCAGGAGCCTCCATGTCGCGTGTGCTGGAAATCGTGTTGTCGCTGTCGCTGTCGCTGGAAGGGTGGCCGGCCAAGGCTGCGGGTCGTGCCCGCGGCACGCAGCGTGATTTCGGTGCCGAACTCGTGCGCGCGTGGCGGATCTGCCCGCAGGTCCGGATGCGCCGCGGCCATGAGCGCGTGACGATCGAGCCGTGCCAGATCGAGGAGGCCGAGCCGAGCCCCGGCACAAGCTGGTGGACGTGGGTCGAGTCGAACGCGCATGGAAGGCGGGTCGTCGCGTCGCGCACGAAGGTGTTTGCGCCGGGGGTCACGACGCGCGAACTGTTCGACGCGGAGCATGCGGGCATCGTCGTCGCGATGCCGTTGCCCGTACCCGAGGCGGCAGGCGAAGTTGACGGCGTCGCGCCGGATACGACCGGGCGCGCAGAGGCCGGCATGCAGCCGGAATCGTCGGCGCTGCGCCTCGTCAGCGAGCGGCGGCGCGGGCGGTGGGCCGACGACAGCGGCGTCGTGGTCGAGATGACGCTCGACGACGTCACGTTGCATCGCGGCGGCGAGCCGCCGCGCCGCTATGTCGAACTGCGTCTTGCCGCGCCGGACTGGGAAACCCGGGCCGCGCGCACGGCCGCGCTGCACGCGTTGTTTGCCGCGGCGCGCGAACTGAGCGGCGCGTGGCCCGCATTCGTCCAGCTGACGAGCGTGATCGATCGCGCATGTGCGGACGAGCCGGCCGCCAGCGGGCCCGTCAAGGCGCAGCCCGTCGACCTGACCGGCGTGCGCACGCAGCGCGCCGCGCTGTTCGCGTTGTCCGGCGACATCACCGCGCAATGGCTGGGCAACGAGGGCGGCGTGCTCGAGTACGACGATCCCGAATTCGTGCACCAGATGCGGGTCGCGCTGCGCCGCCTGCGTACGCTGATGCGCTTCTTCCCGCGCTTTGCCGACCGCCAGTGGCGGGACACGCTCGGCGCGGACATGCACTGGCTTGCCGCGCTGCTCGGCACGGTGCGCGACTGGGACGTGTTCGCGATCGAGAGCCTGCCCGCGCTGATCGCAGCCGACGGCGGCGACGGCGAATGGAACGGCACGCTCGACGCCGCGCGCGCGCAGTGCGTCGCGGCACGGGGCGAGCTGCGGCAGGCGCTGCATTCGGCCCGCTACGCGCGGCTGACGCTCGGCTGGCTCGAATGGCTGGGCTCGCTTGCGCTGCCGCACGCCGAAGACGGCGACGCACCCTCGCTGCGGCGCCACGCGACGAAGCGCGTGCGGCGGCTGTTCGGCCATCTGTACGCGTCGCCATCGCTCACGTCGCTCGACACGGCTGCGCGCCACCAGGTGCGGATCGATGCGAAGCGGCTGCGCTATGCGCTCGAATTCTTCGCGTCGCTGGCGTCGCGCCGCACGCGCACCGAGACGGTCAAGACGCTCGCGCGCGTGCAGAGCGTGCTCGGCGAAGCCAACGACACGATAGTCGCGCTGCATCATCTCGAGAAACTGGCGGCGCCGCCGTACCAGCTCGGTTTCGTGCGCGGCTACGGCGCGGCGCTCGAGCAGCGCGCGGCGCGCGACGCCGAGACGCTGCTTGCCAGCCTGCGGCCGCCGAAGCTCGACGGCAAGCCGGGTTGAGCGGCACGCGCCGACTATAATGGCCGCCTGATTCCGGCCCGATTCCGGCTCCGGTCCAATTCCCGCACGTATCCCGATGACCGACGCACCGCATTCTTCCCCGTCCGCCGAACCGCTCGAACTGGGCGGCGAGCTGTGGCTGCGCGCCGGCGAGCAGACGCTCGGCGGCGCCACGCGCATCGCGCTGCTCGCGGCGATCGGCGACACCGGGTCGATCACGCGCGCGGCGAAGGCCGTCGGCCTCAGCTACAAGGCCGCGTGGGATGCCGTCGATACGATGAACAATCTCGCGGGCGAACCGCTCGTCGCGCGTTCGACGGGCGGCAAGGGCGGCGGCGGCACGACGCTGACGCCGCGCGCGACGTCGTTGATCGCCGCGTTCCGCACGATCGAGCGCGAGCATCGCCGGTTCATCGAGGCCGCGAGCGCGGCCGTGGCCGGGTTCGACGTCGACTGGGCGCTGATCGGCCGGATCGGGATGAAGACCAGCGCGCGCAACCAGTTGTTCGGCAAGGTCGCGGCGATCGTGCGCGGCACCGTCAACGACGAGGTCACGCTCACGCTGCCCGGCGGACAGCCGGTCGTTGCCGTGCTGACGCACGAGAGCGCCGATGCGCTCGGCCTGCAGGTTGGCACGGATGCCTGCGCGCTCGTGAAGGCGTCCTGGGTCGTGCTCGCGGCCGACGATGGCGAGCACGCGTTGAAGGTGTCCGCGCGGAACCAGCTGCGCGGCCACGTGGAAACCGTCGCAGCGGGCGCGGTGAACAGCGAGGTGACACTGGCGCTCGACGGCGGCGGGACGTTGACGGCCGTCGTGACCAACGACAGCGTCGATGCGCTGCAGCTCGGTGCCGGCCGGCGCGCGATCGCGCTGTTCAAGGCGTCGAGCGTGATTCTTGCGGTGACGGGCTGAGCGGCGGCGTACCGGCGCGCTTCGGCTGCCGTGTGACGGACGGAGCGAAGCCGGCGTCGCCGCTGTATCGGTACGGCGCCGGCTTCGTTTCCGCTTTCCGCTTGTGCCGCTGCTGGCGGCTTCTCTCAGGCTCCAACGTGCTTGCCACGACGACCACGACCACGGCCTCGCGTGCTCAAGCGACGCGCGTCGGCCACTCGGCGTGCGGCGTCGCCGCCTGCACGCGTCCTTCGCTCAACTGCACGACCTGGTCGCCGAACGCGGCGACATCGTCGGGATCGTGCGAGATCAGCACCATCGGGATGTCGAGCCGCGCCTGCAGCTCGGCGAGCTCGTGACGCATGCGCTGGCGCATTGCGCCGTCCAGTGCGGCGAACGGTTCGTCGAGCAGCAGGATTCGCGGCTGCGCGACCAGTGCGCGCGCGAGGGCGACGCGCTGTTTCTGTCCGCCGGACAGCTGAGACGGATACTGCCCCGCGAGCGCTTCGAGATCGAACGCTTGGAGCCAGTACGCGACTTCCGGCGGCACTGCTTTCGCGCGCGGGTTGCGTAGCCCCGGCGTGAGCCCGAACGCGATGTTCTGGCGCACGTTCAGATGCGGAAACAGCGCGTAGTCCTGGAACAGGTACGCGACGCGGCGTTCGCGGGTCGGCACGTCGATGCGGCGCGCGGCGTCGAACAGCGGTTCGCCGTTCAGCACGATCGTGCCTTCGTCGGGCGACAACAGGCCGGCGATTGCCTGCAGCGTCATGCTCTTGCCCGCGCCGGACGGCCCGAACAGCACGACGCGCTGCATCGTCGCGGTGAACGACATGTCGAGCGTGAAGCGGCGCTCGGCATTCGCGTAGGTCTTGCGGATGTCGACGACGAGGCTCATGCGGGCCTCCGCGGAAGCCGGCCGGCCACGCAAGACGATGGGCGAGGCAGGCGCGTCATGTCAGCTGGCTCCGCCGGGCACGCGACGGCACGAGCCAGCCGGTCGCGAGCAGTACGAGCACGCAGGTGATCGACGTCACCAGCACGAGGAAGTTGGCCGTGTTGTCGTCGCCGGCCTGCACGGCCGCGTAGATCGCGACCGACAGCGTCTGCGTGCGGCCGGGCAGGTTGCCCGCGATCATCAGCGTCGCGCCGAACTCGCCGAGCGCGCGTGCGAACGCGAGCAGCGCGCCCGCGAGAATGCCGCGCGTGGCGAGCGGCAGCGTCACGCGGAAGAACACCGCCGCTTCGCCGAGCCCGAGCGTGCGCGCGGCGCGTTCGAGATGCGGATCGACGCCTTCGAACGCCGCCCGCGCGGATTTCAGGATCAACGGAAACGCGACGACCATCGACGCGATCACCGCGCCTTGCCACGTGAAGACGAGCTCGATGCCGAGCCTGTCGAGCCATGCGCCGAACACGCCGCGCCGGCCGAGCAGCACGAGCAGGTAATACCCGAGCACCGTCGGCGGCAGCACGAGCGGCAGCGTCAGCACGGAATCGACGACGTCGCGCAGCGGCGAGCGCCAGCGCGCGAGCATGAACGCGGCCGCGACGCCGAGCACGATGTCGAGCGCGGTCGCCCAGCCGGCAACCTTCAGTGACAGCAGCAGCGGGACCCAGGCGTCTTGCATCGCGTTACGCTCACTTGCCCGCGGGCTTGAAGCCGAACGTCGACAGCACGGCCTGGCCTTGCGGCGACGCGACGAAGTCGATGAACGACTGCGCCTGCGTGGCGTGGCGGCTGTCCTTGACCACGGCGATCGGGTAGGTGATGGCGGTCTTGGTCGGCACCGTCAGTGCGACCTTCACGCGGCCCGGCATGATTGCCGCGTCGGTGCCGAACACGAAGCCTGCGTCGACTTCGCCGCGTGCGACGTAATCGAGGCTCTGGCGCACGTTGGCTGCCAGCACGCCCTTCGCGCTGACGGCGTCCCACACACCGGCCGCGCGCAGCGCGCCTTCGGTGTAGCGGCCGACCGGCACCGATGCCGGGTCGCCGTACGCGATGCGCTTCACGCCGGGGGTGGTCAGGTCGTTCAGCGACGTCGGCGCGGCCGCGTGGCTGTCCGCGGGCACGATCAGCACGAGCGAGTTCGCCGCGAAATCGCGACGCGTGCCGGGCACGATCACCTTTTCGTTGGCCGCACGATCCATCGCCTTCTGGTCGGCCGACGCGAACACGTCGGCCGGCGCGCCCTTGGCGATCTGCTGCATCAGCACGTCCGACGCGCCGAAGTTGAACAGCACCTTGGTATCCGGATGCTGCTTCTCGTACGCATCGCCGACGGCCTTGAACGCGTTCGTCAGGCTGGCGGCGGCCGACACGACGAGTTCATCGGCGGCGGAAGCAGGCGCGCTGAACGCGACCCCGGCGGCAAGCGTGGCGATCGGCAGCAGGCGAAGCAGGGTGCGGCGAAGCGGACGGACGGTTGAGCGCATGGCGAGTTCGTTCGAATGGGTGGAAACCGTAATCGTAATATAGGGCGGGTTATAACGCTCGACATACCGCACATGCGACGGCGCGCATGGAATGGTCAGACGTGAAAAGGAGGGCCGGCCGGGTGGCCGGTCACGTACGGAGCGTCTGCGACGACGACTGGGTGCGCTGCAGCGACGACGGCTGCGATGCGGGGCGGTAGTTCGGGTTGGCCTTCCAGCGCGCGCGGACGAACGGGCGCTCGTGGCCCGACAGCTGCAGCGCCACCTTGGTGACCCAGCGATGCGACGGCACCGTGATGCCGTGCAGCGCCACGGTGACGAGCGCGAGGCTCGCGACGACCGCGGGCACCGACCAGCGGTGCGGCACCGCGCGCCACGAACCCGCGATGAACGCGAGCGCGGCGATCGCGCCGACGATACAGCCGGTGATCGATTCGGACGGCGAATGCGCGTCGAGCGCGACGCGCGACACGCCGACCGCGACGCCGGCCGCGAGCCCGAGCGCGATGCCGGCGATCCGCACCGGCGTGCGCGTGCGGATCAGCGCCAGGAAAATCGCGACCGGATAAACCGACGTCGACAGCATCGCATGGCCGCTGAACCCGGTGAAATCCCACTTGCGGATGCCGATGCCCCAGCCGAGGAACGCGATCTTCGTCAGCGCGACCACGCCGATCGCGGCCGCGAGCACGCCGAGCCATGCGGCCGCGCGCTGCCACGAGTAGCCGAGCGCGAGCCAGACGGCGATCGTGATCGCGAGCGGCAAGGTCAGGCCGGCGCCGCCGAACGCGGTGATCATGATCCACAGGTGAGACGACAGGTCGAACATCGGGAAGGGGACGAACGAAGGCGGGGAAGATGCTTAAATCAACGCGCGAGCCGGAAAGAACGACTACAACGGATACAAGCGGCGAAGCCCCAGTATAGCGCCGCGTGCGCCCGAGCCCCGTTTTTTGCGCGGCCGGGAAATATCCGCGTGCAGGAAAAATCCCGGAAACAATGTTATGGTGCATTGCACAAAGTCGAACGCTGCATCCGCTGTGGTGCCCCTATTTTTCCTGACTGCGAGCCCGATCGATGACCAAAAGTCTGACCAAGGTGTGGCTGGGCGGCATGAAACGCATGCTGTCTCCGGCCGCCAAACGCGCGGCGCGCGATGCGCAGCGCATCACACGCGACGCACTCGAGGCAGCGGCGTCTCCCGCCGTATCGGATCTGTCCCCGCCGCGCGAATCGCGCGTGCGCCCGCGCGCGGCCGCATGGGCGGCAGGCGAATGGACGCGTGGCGAACATCCGATGGCACCCGCGCTCGGGCGCCTCGTCCAGCATCTCGCTTACGGGCTCTACGTGCCGCCCGGCCGCCGGCGTGGCGCGATGCCGCTCGTCGTGATGCTGCACGGCTGCCAGCAGTCCGTCGACGAATTCGCGCAAGGCACGCGGATGAACCTGCTGGCCGACAAGCATGGTTTCGCGGTGCTGTATCCGGAGCAGTCGCTGCGCGCGCATGCGCATGGCTGCTGGCACTGGTATGAAGATACCGACCGCGCGGGCCGCGGCGAGGCGAACGCGGTGGCGTCGCTCGTCGACGCGCTCGTCGACGAACACGGTTTCGACGCATCGCGTGTCTATGTCGCGGGACTGTCGGCCGGCGCGGGCCTTGCGTCGCTTCTTGCACTGCATCATCCCGACCGCTTCGCGGCGGTGGCGCTGCACTCGGGCCCCGCGCTCGGCGAGGCGAATTCCGGCATTACCGCGATGGATGTGATGCGGCGCGGCGTGCGGCAAAACCCGGCTGCAGCCGTCGATGCGCTGGTCGATGCCGCCGCGTATCCGGGCATGCCCGCGCTGATCGTCCAGGGCGACGGCGACCACGTGGTGGCCCCGAAGAATGCCGACCAGCTGACGGTTCAATTCATGCGCTTGAACGGGCTTGCCGACAGCCGCGGCGCACTGCGCGGTGGCGAGCGGGTCGAGACGCGCGACGCGGGCGCGCAGATCACCGATGTCTGCCGCGACGGCGAGCCTGTCGTGCGGCTCTGTCATGTGAAAGGGCTCGATCATGCGTGGGCCGGCGGCGATGAAGCCGTGCCGTTTCATGCGGCGGTCGGCCCTGATGCGAGCGCGATGATCTGGGCCTTTTTCGAGGCACAGCGGCGCACTGTGGCGACCGAACGACGCATCGTCTGATCGACGCTGGCCAAGAACTAGGGTTTTCCCTATAATCCGGGAAAACCCTAGTCAAAGAACCCTTGGATTGCGAGATCGACCATGTACCTGCTGAGCCACCTCTTCCTGATGCTGACCAAGAACGCTGAAACGGCCCGTAAAGAGCGCGCCGAGGCGTACCTGTCCGAAGCCACCGATATCTACGATCTCGAATTCCGCATGCGCAAGATCGATCGCGAATCGGCGATGAACCGCCCGTATTCGTTCGGCGCGCGCTAAGCAGCGCAGGGCGGGCCGGCCGGTCCGCCATTCCGGCGAGTCACGCAGCAGAAAAGGGCGCGTGCGGCTACATGCCGCACGCGCCCTTTTTGCATGCGTGGCGTTGCGTCGCGTCAGATGACCGTCAGGCGCACCGGTACGTTGTTGCGCGTCGCGTTCGAATACGGGCACACGTGGTGCGCCTTTTCGACCAGCGCTTGCGCGTCGGCCTTGTCGAGCCCCGGTAGCGACACGCGCAGCTCGATGTCGAGCCCGAAGCCGCCTGCGTCGTTCGGCCCGATGCCCACTTCCGCCGTGACCTGCGTGTCCGCCGGCAGCGCCTTCTTGTCCTGGCCGGCGACGAATTTCATCGCGCTCAGGAAACAGGCCGAGTAACCTGCGGCAAACAGTTGCTCCGGATTCGTGCCTTCCGCGCCCGTGCCGCCGAGTTCGCGCGGCGCGGCCAGCTTCACTTCCAGCTTGTTGTCGGCGGATACCGCGCGGCCGTCGCGGCCGCCCGTGCTCGTGGCACTGGTCTTGTACAGAATGTTCATCGTGCAGCTCCTGTCGGGAAAAGGGAGGAAAAGCGGCCCAGTCGAATGGGTGTCGCCGGCCACGAGGAAAATATAGAACACAAATGATTAGTGTGCAAATGAAATTTTGAAGAAAAAGCCCGACAGTGCCGGGCCGGTTCGCCGATGCTTTCCCGTCAGCGTTCGTTGGCGGCCGACAGCGCGTCGCGCAACTGGTGGAGATCGGCGCGCAGCCTGACCAGGAACTCGGGGGACTGCTGCATCGCGCAGAACAGATCGGCGGGTACCGAGCGCGCGCGCTCCTTCAGTGCACGGCCTTCCTGTGTCACGCGCACGTTCACGACGCGTTCATCGGCCGCGCTGCGCACGCGCTCGACGTAACCGAGCGCCTCCAGCCGCTTCAGCAGTGGCGTGACCGTGGCCGGGTCGAGGTCTAGCCGCGCGGCGATGTCCTTCACGGCGATGTCGTCGCGCTCCCACAGAACGAGCATCGCGAGATATTGGGGATAGGTCAGCGACAGCTTGTCGAGCAGCGGCTTGTACGCCTTCGTCATCGCGTGCGAAGTCGAATAGAGGGCGAAGCAGAGTTGCTCGTCGAGCGTCTGGGGCAACGGGGGCGGGCGGTCCATCATTCGGGCGGCGCGTCGAACGCGCGAACAATTTGTACGCAAATCATTTTGCGCGCAAAAGATCGGGATGAACAGGGGGGCGGCCGGCGCGGGGCGGTGGCCGACGGAGGCGGGGGAACGGAGGAGGCGCCGGGCGGTAACCCGGCGCGAGCGCGGCGGGCCGGCGACACGCGCCGGCCGGGGAGACTTCAGCGACCCGACGTGGTGGTCGTCGCGCCCGGCTCCTGGATGCCGAAGCAGCCGCGATAGGTCGCGTAGAACGAGCAGTACAGCATCGTGACGATGACGATTGTCACCGGCATCATGATCGTCAGCGCATAGGCGCCGGCGCCGAGCGCCTGCAGCAGCAGCGACAGCGCGAGCGACGTGCCGAGCGCGACGCCGAACCACAGCGCGCCGTACACGACGAACGCGCCGCGATTGCGCCAGCAGCTGACGACGCTGAAGAACAGCGCCTTGGCGGGCGGCACGTCATGCCACGCGACCAGCACCGGCGCGAACCAGAACAGCATCGCGACCGGCAGGTAGAGCAGCGTCGCGAACATCAGCGCGCCGAACGTGCCTTGCGCGGCGAGCGTTTCCGGCGTCGCGCTCGCTTCGTCGGCCGCGCCCATCATCACGTGGAACAGCGCGCCGCCGTCCACGAACGACGAGGCAGCGAACACGAGCACCATCGACGCGACGTAGATCACGCCGAGCACGAGCAGCCGCTGGGTCGCGACGGTGCCGTACGAGCGGAAGCCGTCGATGAGGATCGTCGGCATCACGGGCTTCCCGGCCACCGTATCGCGGCATGCGGCCATGAAGCCGACCGCGATGCCGGGAATGAACACCAGCGGCAGCGCGGAGCCGATCACGGGCACCTGCGACACCAGCGTGATCGCCAGCAGGTACGTGAAGAACAGCGTGATGAACGCGAGCGGGTTCCGGCGGAACAGCCAGATGCCTTGGCGGAACCAGACATAGCCCGTTTTCGCGGGCACTTCGATCAGTTGCATGCGGTTTGGATCTCGGGAAGCACGGGCGTATGCGCGATACGCTCGCGCAGGATGCGTTCGAAATGGCCGGGGTCGTGCGGCTTGAGCATCTCGGCCGCGCGCGGCAGGTAGAAGTCGTACAGGCGCGACACCCAGAAGCGGTACGCACCCGCGCGCAGCATGTCGCTCCAGTGGCGGCGCTCCTCGGCCGTGAACGGCCGCACGGTCTGGTACGCGCGCAGCAGCGCATCGGAGCGCGCGACGTCGAGCACGCCGGTCGCGAGGTCGACGCACCAGTCGTTGACCGTGACCGCGACGTCGAACAGCCATTTGTCGCAGCCCGCGAAATAGAAGTCGAAGAAGCCGCCGAGCCGCACGTCATGGCCGGTGCCGGGCGCCGCGTGCGCGAACAGCACGTTGTCGCGGAACAGGTCGCAATGGCACGGTCCGGCCGGCAGCGCCGCGTAATCGTCCGACGCGAAGAAGCTGGCCTGATGCGCGAGTTCGCTTTCCAGCAGCGCGCGCTGCGCGTCGGTGATGAACGGCGAGATCGCCGGCACGTTCTCCTGCCACCACGGCAGGCTGCGCAGGTTCGGCTGGTTGCGCGGATAGTCGCGGCCGGCGAGGTGCATGCGCGCGAGCATCTGCCCGACCTCGATACAGTGTTCGACCCCCGGCGCGAGTTCGGCGGAGCCGTCGAGCTTCGTGACGATCGCGGCCGGCTTGCCGTGCAGCTCGCCGAACAGCGCGCCGTCGTCACGCGGGATCGGATCCGGCACCGGTACGCCGTGGCCGGCCAGATGGCGCATCAGGTCGAGGTAGAACGGCAGTTGCTGCGCCGTCAGGTTTTCGAAGATCGTGAGGACGTATTCGCCGCGCGTCGTCGTCAGGAAGAAATTGCTGTTTTCGATACCGGACGGAATGCCGCGGAACGCAAGCACGTCGCCCAGTTCGTAGTGGCGCATCCATTGCGCGAGATCGGAGTCGGAAACAGCTGTGAAAACGGCCATGCGGGATGCGTCAGGTCAGGGTGTCGGCACGCGGGCGGCGTGCGTCGCGACAGCAGGTGAAGGGAAGCGGCGCGCGGCGTTCGGTGCGGCGCGCCACGGAATCAGTAGCGCAGGTTCAGCGACGGCAGGCGCGTGATCGGGATGCCCGCGTCGTGCGGCTTCGGCGACGTGTCGGGCGTCGAGCTCATCTGGTAGCGCGTGCCGAAGTTCGACTTCACGTCGATCTCGACCGGCTTGCCGCGATCGCGGTACTCGGTGACTTCGGTGCCGTTCTTGCTCTTTTCGTGGAAGCTCGGCGTGCGGCGGATGTCGGCGAAGTCGACTTTCGACGTGACTTCGGCGCCCGGCCGGTTGATCTTGCGGAGATCGGGCAGGCCGGCGGCCTCGTTGGCCTCGGCCCGTGCCTGCGCGTCGGCGTCAGGCGTGCCGCCGGCGGCGTAAGCGGCGCTGGCGGCGGCAAACGCGGCGGCAGCGACGACGAGAATGAGCGGCTTCATGATGAGTCTCCAGTGAACCCACCGATTTTAGCAAATACTGCGCACCATCCGGCCCTCGCGTGCGTGGGGGCAGCCACAAGGGCGACCGGGTTCCGTGGTAATGTCGTCGGATCAGACGAGGTGATGAAAATGAAGAACGATTTGAGCCGCCGGCACCGTGTGCTGACGCCCGAGAGCCCGTCGGTCGAGGCTTTCGACGATCCGGTCGCCGCCGTCGCGCGGCTGTCCGCCATTTACGACACGAACACGGGTTTCCTGCGTGACGCATTCGCGCGCTATCGCCGCCACGAACCGATCACCGAGCACGTGCGCGCGTGCTACCCGTTCGTGCGGATCCGCACCGATGTCAACACGCACGTCGATTCGCGCCGCTCGTACGGTTTCGTCGCGGGCCCCGGCGTGTTCGAGACGACGGTCACGCGCCCCGACCTCTTCGCGAACTACTATCGCGAGCAACTGCGCCTGCTGGCGAAGAACCACCATGTGAAGATCGAGATCGGCGTGTCGTCGCAGCCGATTCCGATCCATTTCGCGTTTCCCGAAGGCATCCATCTCGAGGGCGAGCTCGACCGCGACCGCCTGCTCGCGATGCGCGACATCTTCGATACGCCCGACCTGTCGTATCTCGACGATCGCATCGTCAACGGCACGTTCGAGCCGGCGCCGGGCGAGCCGCATCCGCTCGCGCTGTTCACGGCCGCGCGCGTCGACTTCTCGCTGCACCGGTTGCGCCACTACACGGCGACGTCGCCCACGCATTTCCAGAACTACGTGCTCTACACGAACTACCAGTTCTACATCGACGAGTTCGTGAAACTGGGCCGCACGGTGATGACGGAGAGCGACGATCCCGAGGTGCGCGCGTATCGCAGCCAGTACAGCTCGTTCGTCGAGCCGGGCGATGTCGTGACCTACAACGCGAACCTCGGCAGCGAGCCGGCCGAGGGCGCCGCGCCGCCGCGCCTGCCGCAGATGCCCGCGTATCACCTGAAGCGCGCGGACGGCAGCGGGATCACGATGGTCAACATCGGCGTCGGTCCGTCGAACGCGAAGACGATCACCGATCACATCGCGGTGCTGCGTCCGCACGCATGGGTGATGCTCGGTCACTGCGCGGGGCTGCGCAATACGCAGCGTCTCGGCGACTACGTGCTCGCACACGGCTACGTGCGCGAGGATCACGTGCTGGATGCCGACCTGCCGCTGTGGGTGCCGATTCCGGCGCTCGCCGAGGTGCAGCTCGCGCTTGAGCGCGGGGTGGCCGACGTCACGCGGCTCGATGGCGTCGAACTGAAGCGCGTGATGCGCACGGGCACCGTCGCGAGCGTCGACAACCGCAACTGGGAGCTGCGCGATCATCGCGAACCCGTGCAGCGCCTGTCGCAGAGCCGCGCGATCGCGCTCGACATGGAAAGCGCGACGATCGCCGCGAACGGCTTCCGCTTCCGCGTGCCGTACGGCACGCTGCTCTGCGTGTCGGACAAGCCGCTGCACGGCGAGCTCAAGTTGCCGGGCATGGCCGATACGTTCTATCGCGGGCAGGTCGACCAGCATCTGCAGATCGGCGTGAAGGCGATGGAGATCCTGCGCACGAACGGGCTCGACAAGCTGCATAGCCGGAAACTGCGGAGCTTTGCGGAAGTGGCGTTTCAGTGATGTGAGCGGCGGCCCCGGGTGCGGTGCGCGTCGCGATGTCAGGCGCAATCGCGAACCGGGGCATGACGGGCTTCAAGGCGGCAGGCGTGCACTTGTACCGCTCCATCTGGCCGTGCGTAGCCACTCGCGGTGGCCGCGTCGCGGCCTTAGTACTGGAACTCGATCATTTTCTGCAATTTGGAAGTTGTCCTATTGGTTGCCCTTGTCATCGAGAATATGCTCTCCTGCGCGGCGTTATTCGACGCCCGTACGAAGGAACGGCGAACAGTCGATCCGATCGATTCCTATCAAAATGAAAGAGGGCATACCTGATGAAAATCAATCTCTTGCTGGCTTCCCTGATGTTCACCACATCTCTGTCGGCAATGGCTGCAACCGCGGTGATCGGCCCGTCCAATCCTTGTGCACCCGTCGCAGTAATCGGTCCGTCCAACCCCTGCAAACCCGTCGCGGTGATTGGTCCCGGCCCTGTCAAAAAGTGTCCGTGCTATTAACCGAATAAGCGATTAAACAGGTGCGCTCGCCCTTGGGCGCATCTCGTCCGTGTATTGCTTTTTCGTGCCGTCCGGCACGCTGCTGTGCGTGTCGGACAAGCAGCTGCGCGCCGGGGTCAGCGCGCGGCTTTGGCGGCCGGTTCGTGCGATCCACTCCGAGCCGTTTCCAACATCGAATCTCGCACCGCATCGACGACCCGACCCGCATCCGCCTGTCGCTTGATCGCCAGCCGCCATTCCCCGAGCGCCCGCAGTTCGGCGCCACCGAAATATTCCATGATGTCCGGCAGGCGGCGCACGACGCCGCGGCTACCCCAGCAGCCGTCGTCGATTTCCGTTGGAAAGACCCACACGCGCGTCGCGACGGCATCGACCGGCAGGCCCTCCGCGCGCGCGACGGCAGCGGTCACGTCCGCGATCAGCCCGGCACGCGCGGCATCCGTGTACTGACCTTCCGGCACGGTCGGCACGATCCGGTAGATCGGCGCAGGCGCGACAGCCCCTGCGCGATACACGGCTGCCGGCCGATGGACGAAGATCCAGGTCACGTCCCGCGTGCGCGGATTGTCGGGATCGAGTCCCTCGTGACGGATCAGCGTTCCGGTCAGTTCTTCCATCAGTTGGGCTTCGGCCTGCGGTGCGAGCGCACCTTCGGGAATGTAGACGTCGATCATCGGCATGATGGTGTCCTGGTTCGGTGAGGATGGCGTCGCTCCAATGCCGGGCGACGTGAATCCAGTGTACGAACCGCATGCCGCCACGCGGAGTGGCGAAACTGCCATTCGACGATGCCATTTCCGACACTGCACCCGACGACGGTTGCGCGCGTTTATCGCGTGAAGCGACGGCGATACTCGCCGGGGGAAATGCCGGTCTCGCGCTTGAACAGTTGCCGGAAGCCGCTGATGTCCGCATAGCCGACGCGCTCGCAGACGGTGTCGATCGCGAGCGTCGTTTCCGCGAGCAGCCGCTTCGCGACTTCGATCCTGAGCGTCTGCAGATACCTGAGCGGCGGCGCGCCCACGGCGTCCCTGAAGCGGCGATGGAGCGTGCGTTCGCTCATCGCGACGTGATCGCTCAGCCGGGCGAGGCTGAACGGCTCGCGCAGGTGCTTTTCCATCCAGCGTTGGGCGCGTGCGATGGCCGCATCGTCGTGCCCGTCATGCCCCATCCGGCCGAGATCGATGAATGAATCCTGCGACACGCGGTTCACGTCGATCAGCATGACCTTGGCGACGGCCGCGGCAAGGCGCGCGTTCGCCAGTTTGTCGACGACCCGCAACGCGAGATTCTGATACGACGTGACGGCGCCGCCGCACAATATGCCGTCCTGTTCGGTCAGGACGTCCGACGCGCGCAATGCCACGTCCGGATAGCGTACGCGGAAGCTCGATGCTTTCGACCAGTGCGTCGTGGCGACGCGGCCGTCGAGCAGCCCGGCTTCCGCGAGCAGGAACGCGCCCGTGCAGTATGTCGCGATCAGTGTGCCGCGCGCATGTTGCCGGCGCAGCGCGTCGAACAGCGGCGCGAGTGACGCCGGCCGGGCGAGCAGCCGCTCGAGATCGGCGACGAACGGAGCGGTGAGCCAGATCGCATCGGCGGTGCCGTGACCGTCGATCGTGCCGTCGACCGCGGCGGCCTGGCCGGAAGCCGTGCGTACCGGCTTGCCGTCGATCGATTCGATGCGCCAGCGAAACGGGGCTTGCGGCCGGCCGATACGTAATGACGGGGCGAGATGATTGGCTGCCGTGAAGATGTCGGTCGGCGCGGCGATGCCAGACGCAAGGGCATGGTCGACAGCCCAGATCCGGATGAGTGGCATGGGTGGCGGGAATGGCCATGGACAGGGCCGATCCTACCATTGGTTCCCACGGTCGTGCGGGCGGTTGCAGGCACGCGCTGCACCGGCTCGCGGCGTGCGCGGCAGTCGGGCTTGCCGCTCGCATCGCCGGTGGGGGGGGGCAGGGATGGCGCGGAGCGCGCCGCTGAAAGCGGCAAGGCCGCCCGGCGCTGAAGCGCACGGGCGGCCTTGCCGGTCAGGCGATTGCGCTGTCGCTCAGCACTCGCCCTTCTTCGCGTGCCCCGGCGGGCAGTGATAGCCGCGGCGATCCGGGCCATGTTCGCGGCCGCGATAACGCTGGTGATCTTCCCATTCGCGGCGTTCCCAGTAGCGGTGGCCGTCCCAGTAGCGGTCGCCGTGCCAGCCGACGATGACCGCGGGCGCCGGGGCGACCACGACGGGCGCGGGCGCGACGACGACCGGTGCGGGCGTGCCGATGTTGACGTCGACGTTGACGGCGTGGGCGAGGCCGGACAGCGAAAGGCCGAGGCCGGCGAAGGCAAGGGCGATCAGCGAGCGTTGCATGTTCTTTTCCGTGATGTCGTTGTAAAAGGCCGGCGCGACGCGATGGAAGCGAGGGGGGATCGTTCCACCGGGGGAAACGCCGCACCGACACATGCAGTGTGCTGGTGCGCGACGGAAAACGCGAGGCGGGTTTGTTACGGCGGATTGGCGGCCGGCAGGCGCAGGGTACGGGCGTCGGGTCGCGTCATTTGACAATGGCGGCCCGCGTTTGCGGATGATTGCGCGCGTCGCACGGCACCGGCCTTGCGAATTTGACATTCGACGGCGTATGGCACGCCAGGCGCGATTAATGGCGCGTTACAAACTGACACACGGCAGGTGGCGGGATCGCCACGCCTGCCGCGCAGAAAGCGGGAAGCCGGCCCTCGGGCCGGCGGTCTTCATCGACCGGTTACAGGTAGAACATCCGGTCTTCTTCGGGGCGCGGCGGATGGCCATCGTCGTCCGAACCTTCTTCCTCGCCGCTGTCCTCGTAGAACGCGAGCACGGCGTCGAGTACCTGGTCGGGATCGTCGATCACCTGCATCAGGTTCATGTCTTCCGGATTGATGAGGCCCATCGGGATCAACTGGTCGCGGAACCATTGCAGCAGCCCCTTCCAGAACTCGCTGCCGACGAGGATGATCGGCACGAGGCGCGACTTCTTCGTCTGGATCAGCGTGAGCACTTCCGACAGCTCGTCGAGCGTGCCGAAGCCGCCCGGCATCACGATCACCGCATCCGAATTCTTCACGAACGTGACCTTGCGCGTGAAGAAGTGGCGGAAGCGCAGCGAGATGTCCTGGTAGTGGTTGCCGGCCTGTTCGTGCGGCAGCTCGATGTTCAGGCCGACCGACGGCGCCTTGCCGGCGTGCGCGCCCTTGTTCGCGGCTTCCATGATGCCGGGGCCGCCGCCGGAGATCACGGCGAAGCCGGCGTCGGACAGCTTGCGTGCGATCTGCACGGCGAGCTTGTAGTGCGGCGTGTCGGGCTTGAGGCGGGCAGAACCGTAGATGCTGACGGCCGGGCGGATCTCCGACAGGTACTCGGTCGCCTCGATAAACTCTGCCATAATCGTGAACATCTGCCACGATGCGCGCGCCTTCTTGGCCGTCGCGCGTTCTTGATCTGCGAGCGAACGCAGACTCGGAATCACTTTTCTCTTGTTCATAATGCCTGAAGAACGAAATCTGGAAGGTAAGACCCTGCTATTGGTTGACGGTTCGAGCTATCTGTATCGGGCTTACCATGCGATGCCTGATTTGCGTGGCCCTGGCGGGGAGCCGACCGGAGCGCTCTACGGAATCATCAACATGCTGCGCCGTATGCGCAAGGAAGTCAGTGCAGAGTATAGCGCTTGCGTGTTCGATGCAAAGGGCAAGACGTTCCGTGACGACCTTTATGCCGACTATAAGGCAAACCGTCCGTCGATGCCGCCCGATCTTGCGTTGCAGGTCGAGCCGATCCACGGCGCCGTGCGTGCGCTCGGCTGGCCGCTGCTGATGGTCGAAGGCGTCGAGGCCGACGACGTGATCGGCACGCTCGCGCGCGAAGCCGAGCGGCACGGGATGAACGTGATCGTGTCGACGGGCGACAAGGATCTCGCACAGCTCGTGACCGACCGCGTCACGCTCGTCAACACGATGACCAACGAGACGCTCGATCGCGACGGCGTGATCGCGAAGTTCGGCGTGCCGCCCGAGCGCATCATCGATTACCTCGCGCTGATCGGCGACACCGTCGACAACGTGCCGGGCGTCGAGAAGTGCGGGCCGAAGACGGCCGTGAAATGGCTGGCCCAATACGACAGCCTCGACGGCGTGATCGAGCATGCGGGCGACATCAAGGGCGTGGTCGGCGACAACCTGCGCCGCGCGCTCGACTTCCTGCCGCTCGGCCGTAAGCTCGTGACCGTCGAGACGGCCTGCGATCTCGCGCCGCACCTCGAATCGATCGAGGCGTCATTGAAGACGGACGGCGAAGCCCGCGACATGATGCGCGACATCTTCGCGCGTTACGGCTTCAAGACCTGGCTGCGCGAAGTCGACAGCGCGCCGGCCGAAGGCGGCGGCGCCGATGCGCCGGAAGGCGAGCCGGCGCCGGTGGTGGCAGCCGACATCGTCCGCGAATACGACACGATCCAGACCTGGGAGCAGTTCGACGCGTGGTTCGCCAAGATCGACACGGCCGCGCTGACCGCGTTCGACACCGAGACGACTTCGCTCGACCCGATGCTCGCCCGGCTCGTCGGCCTGTCGTTCTCGATCGAGCCGGGCAAGGCGGCATACCTGCCGGTTGCGCACCGCGGCCCCGACATGCCCGAACAGCTTCCGCTCGACGAAGTGCTCGCGCGCCTGAAGCCGTGGCTCGAATCGGCCGATCGCAAGAAGGTCGGCCAGCACCTGAAATACGACGCGCAGGTGCTCGCGAACTACGACATCGAACTGAACGGCATCGAGCACGACACGCTGCTCGAATCGTACGTCGTCGAATCGCACCGCACGCACGACATGGACAGCCTCGCGCTGCGTCATCTGGGCGTCAAGACGATCAAGTACGAAGACGTGGCCGGCAAGGGCGCGAAGCAGATCGGTTTCGACGAAGTGGCGCTTGCGGAGGCCGCCGCATACGCGGCCGAAGATGCGGACATCACGCTGCAGCTGCATCACGTGCTGTATCCGCAGGTTGCACGCGAACCGGGCCTGGAGCGCGTGTATCGCGAGATCGAAATGCCCGTGTCGCTCGTGCTGCGCAAGATGGAACGCACGGGCGTCCTGATCGACGATG
The DNA here is from genome assembly GCF_024704855.1 of Burkholderia sp. HAN2018. NCBI lineage: Bacteria > Pseudomonadati > Pseudomonadota > Betaproteobacteria > Burkholderiales > Burkholderiaceae > Burkholderia > Burkholderia sp. HAN2018. The sequence goes on from NZ_QOBB01000028.1 coordinate 19,514, forward strand.
CGCGCCTGCAGGCGCAGAGCACCGAAATCGCGACGCGCCTGATCGAGCTCGAAGGGCAGGCGTACGAACTGGCCGGCGGCGAATTCAATCTCGGCTCGCCGAAACAGATCGGGCAGATTTTCTTCGAGAAGCTGCAACTGCCGGTCGTGAAAAAGACGCCGAGCGGCGCGCCGTCGACCGACGAGGAAGTGCTGCAGAAACTGGCCGAGGACTACCCGCTGCCGAAGCTGCTGCTTGAGCATCGCGGGCTGTCGAAGCTGAAGTCGACCTATACCGACAAGCTGCCGCGCATGGTGAACCCGTCCACGGGCCGCGTGCACACGAACTACGCGCAGGCCGTCGCGGTCACGGGCCGTCTTGCGTCGAACGACCCCAATCTTCAGAACATTCCGGTGCGCACGGCCGAGGGCCGGCGGATCCGCGAGGCGTTCATCGCCTCGCCGGGCCACCGGATCGTGTCGGCCGATTATTCGCAGATCGAACTGCGGATCATGGCGCATATCTCGGGCGATGCGTCGCTGCTGCGCGCGTTCTCGCAGGGCGAGGACATTCACCGTGCAACGGCCGCCGAGGTGTTCGGCGTGACGCCGCTGGAGGTCAATTCCGACCAGCGCCGGATCGCGAAGGTGATCAACTTCGGGCTCATCTACGGGATGAGCGCGTTCGGGCTCGCGTCGAACCTCGGCATTACGCGCGATGCGGCGAAGCTCTACATCGACCGGTATTTCGCCCGTTATCCGGGCGTCGCGCAGTACATGGAAGACACGCGCTCGGTGGCGAAGGAGAAGGGCTACGTCGAAACCGTTTTCGGTCGCCGCCTGTGGCTGCCCGAGATCAACGGCGGCAACGGGCCGCGCCGCCAGGCAGCCGAGCGCGCGGCGATCAATGCGCCGATGCAGGGCACGGCGGCCGACCTGATCAAGCTGTCGATGATCGCGGTTGACGACTGGCTCACGCGCGACAAGCTTGCGTCGCGGATGATCATGCAGGTGCACGATGAACTGGTGCTCGAGGTACCCGACGGCGAGCTGTCGCTGGTGCGCGAGAAACTGCCGGAAATGATGTGCGGCGTGGCGAAGCTCAAGGTGCCGCTCGTCGCCGAAGTGGGTGCCGGCGCGAACTGGGAAGAGGCACACTGACGCACCGCCACGCGGTTCCCGATTCCTGCGGCATATTGTTGCAGGGATGCTGAATATCGAGATGGTTTGCTTGTGGTCAACGCGCAAGCTCCCGGACAATGCATGTCATGGACACGGGGGCTTGCGCGCCCCGCGTTCCCGGGGCGGTCGCATCGAAGTGCTTCGAACTGCACATCGATGATGTCCGAACCGGTTAATCCAACGGGTGGCGCGAATGCATCGCGTTCGCACTGTCCGGCGGCAGCAGTTTCGAATCGCAAAGGGGGAACAGATGCATCGGATCATCATCGTAGGCGGAGGCGCGGGCGGCCTGGAACTGGCGACGCGGCTCGGCGACCGTTACGGCGCGCGCGGCAATCGTCCCGCGCGTGCGCTTGTCACGCTCGTCGACCGCAATCCGACCCACATCTGGAAACCGCTGCTGCATGAGGTCGCGGCCGGCAGCATGGATCCGTTCACGCAGGAGCTCGAATATGCGGCGCAGGCGCGCTGGCATGGCTTCGAATTCCAGCAGGGCGAACTGACCGGGCTCGACCGCGCGGCGAAACGCTTGACGCTGTCACCCATCAACGACAGCGACGGCGAGGAACTGCTGCCGGCGCGCGAGCTGGAATACGACACGCTCGTGATCGCGATCGGCAGCACGACCCACTTCTTCGGCGTGCAGGGCGCATCGGAAAACGCGATCGCGCTCGATACGGTCGGCGAGGCCGAGCGTTTCCGCAAGCGGCTGATCGCCGCGTGCATGCGTGCGGAACATCAGGCGCCGGCGCCGACCGCGCCGGGCGAGGCGGCCGAGCCGCGCATCCAGGTCGTGATCGTCGGTGGCGGCGCGACGGGCGTCGAGTTGTCCGCCGAGTTGCGCAACACCGCGCAGGTGTTGTCGGCCTACGGGCTGCACAAGCTCGACCCGCGGCACGACGTCGGCATCGTGCTGATCGAATCGGGGCCGCGAATTCTCCCGGCGTTGCCGGAGCGCGTGTCGTCGGCGACGGCCGAACTGCTCGAAAAGATCGGCGTGCGGCTGATGCTTGCCGAGCGCGTGACCGAGGTGGCGCCCGGGGCCGTCCATACGGCGAGCGGCAAGACGGTGCGTGCCGACCTGACGGTCTGGGCCGCAGGCATTAAGGCGCCGTCCGTGCTCGCCAATCTCGATGGCCTCCAGGTCAACAAGCTCGGCCAGCTTGACGTGCGCCGCACGCTGCAGACCTTTACCGACGACAACGTGTTCGCGCTCGGCGATTGTGCGGCATGCGCATGGCCCGGCAACGAGCGCAACGTGCCGCCGCGCGCGCAGGCTGCGCACCAGCAGGCGAGCTTCCTGCTGAAGGCAATCGGCTGTCGGCTCGACGGGCGCCCGCTGCCCGAATTCACCTATCGCGACCTGGGCTCGCTCGTGTCGCTCGGCCATTTCAGCGCGGTCGGCAACCTGATGGGCGGGCTGATCGGCGGCAACATGCTGATCGAAGGGCTGTTCGCGCGCTTCATGTACATGTCGCTGTACCGGATGCACATCGCCGCGCTGCACGGCTATCCGCGCATGATGCTCGACACGGTTGCGCACTGGCTGCGGCGCACGACGCTGCCGCGCGTCAAGTTGCACTGAGCGCGCGTTCGCGCGGGAAGCGGGCGGGGAGCGCACGTCGTGCGTAGTCCCTGCCCGTCGTTCTTTGCGGGCGGCCGTGCCGGCGTGTGACGGGCAACATCGATCGCGTGTTTTTCGTTTCAATTCGCCAGCATCCGATCGCTCGACGGCGATCGACATGCGGCTTGTTGCATCGCGATTCGATGGGGCGCCTGCGGTTTTTGCGCGGCGATCGGCGTGTCGAAGCAACACGCCGTAATCGAGTCTTACATATCCGACAGTTGACGTGACAACGGATTATTGGGCATCTTGTCCGGGTTTCCGTTTGCGGCGGGGTGCCAACCGCCGCGACATCCGCGCCGCATACCGGCGCGATGCCACGTCATGCCGTATCCGCGATCGTGACGGCGGCGCCCAATCGAGGAGTGCATTCATGTTGAAACCCGAAGTCGACAGCCTGGTTCCCCACGTTCCGTTCTCGCGCCGCAAGTTCATGCAGGCCGCGCTGGGCGGTGCCTTCGCAGCGGCGGTGCTGCCCGTGTCGGCGCAGACGGTCACGACCGACAGCGAAGGGCTGGACGTCGACACCGTCGAGATCCGCTCGGGAGACGCGAGCGTGCCCGCGTATCGCGCGCAGCCGAAGGACAAGACGAACCTGCCGGTCGTCATCGTGATTCACGAGATCTTCGGCGTGCACGCGCACATCGCCGACGTCTGCCGCCGCTTCGCGAAGCTCGGTTATCTCGCCATCGCGCCCGACCTGTTCGTACGGCAGGGCAATGCGGCGAAGTATCCGACGATCAAGGATCTGTCCGAGCACATCATCAGCAAGGTGCCTGACCGGCAGGTGACCGAGGATCTCGATGCGACCGTCGCGTGGGCCGGCAAGAACGGCGGCGACCTGTCGCGTCTCGGCGTGGTCGGGTTCTGCTGGGGCGGCCGTCAGAGCTGGCTGTATGCCGAGCACAACCCGCACGTGCGTGCGGCCGTTGCATGGTACGGGTTCGTCGAAGGCAAGACCGACGAGATGACGCCGTTCAACCCGGTCGATCATGCATCGTTGCTGAAGGTGCCCGTGCTCGGGCTCTACGGCGAGAAGGACGCGAACATCACGCAGGCATCGCTCGCCGACATGCGCAAGGCGATCCAGGCGAGCGATTCGAAGCTCGCGCGCGAATCGGAGATCGTCGTGTATCCGGATGCCGGCCACGCGTTCTTTGCCGATTACCGGCCGAGCTATGTGAAGGCCGATGCGGAGGAGAGCTGGAAGCGCGCGATCGCGTGGTTCCACAAGTACGGCGTGATGTAAACGGCAAGCGGCGGCACATGCCGCCGCTGCGTTGCGACCGCGCTTACGGTGTCGGGCCGGTTGCGATCGGTCGCGACGGATCGGCGCTCCATTCGCTCCATGAGCCTGGATACAGCGACGCGCCGTGCAGGCCCGCCACCTCCAGTGCAAGCGCATTGTGGCAGGCGGTGACGCCGGAGCCGCATTGCAGGATCACGCGGTTCGGCTCGGTGCCCGCCAGCACCGCGGAAAACGCTTCGCGCAGTTCATGGCCGGTCTTGAAGCGGCCGTCCGCGGCGAGGTTGTCCTTGAAGAAGCGGTTGCGCGCACCGGGGATGTGGCCGCCCACACGATCGATCGTTTCGTTTTCGCCGCGGTAGCGGTCGGGTGCGCGTGCATCGATCACGACGCGCGTGGGTGTGCTCACGTTGGCGAGCACGGCTGCCGCGTCGACCGTCGATTCGAGCGGCGCAGCCGCGCGGAAATCGCCGGCGGCCGGGTGCGGCACGTCGGTCGCCAGAGGCTGGCCGGCTGCTTCCCAGGCCTGCAGGCCGCCGTCGAGCACGGCGACCGAATCGTGGCCGAGCCAGCGCAGCAGCCACCGCAGGCGAGCCGCATAGGCGCCGCCCTGTGCGTCGTACGCGACGACTTGCTGGCCCTGCTTGAGGCCTCGGCTCGCGAGCAGCGTGGCGAGTGCGTCGCGGGTCGGCAGCGGATGGCGGCCGTTGGTGCCCGTCTTGCGGCCGGACAGGTCGCGGTCGAGATGAAGATACTGTGCGCCTGGGATATGACCGGCCGCATACGCGGCTTCGCCGGCGGCGGGATCGACGAGATCGAAGCGACAATCGAACAGTGCGACGCTGCCGGGCGCCGCCGCCAGGCGCTCGGCGAGATTGGCGGCGGAAATGAGTGTGGTGTAGTGGGTGTGTGGCATGACGGCTCCCTGGAGTGCGAATGGCCTGACATTCCAAGTCTAAACAAAAAAAGACGGGCCGAAGCCCGTCTTTTCGTCTGCCGGATGCCGTGCGGCGTCAAAGCGCCGCACCGGCTTTCAGATGTCGCCGAGGTGGCGGCGCAGGAACTCGTGGAAGTGCTGCATGCCGTCTTCCATCGGGCTCTGGTACGGGCCGACCTGCGACTCGCCGCGTGCCATCAGCGCACGGCGACCTGCGTCCATCCGCATCGCGATTTCGTCGTCCTCGACGGCCGTTTCCATATAGGCGGCGCGTTCCGCCTCGACGAATTCGCGTTCGAACAGCGCGATTTCCTCGGGGTAATAGAACTCGACGATGTTGGTCGTCTTTTGCGGGCCGCGCGGGATCAGCCACGACACGACGAGCACGTGCGGATACCACTCGATCATCAGGCCCGGATAGTAGACCATCCAGATCGCGCCGAACTCCGGCGGCACGCCGTTGCGGAACTTGAGCACCTGCTCGTGCCATTTCTGGTAAGTCGCGCTGCCCGGTTTCGCGAGGGCGTTGTGCACGCCGACCGTCTGCACGCTGTACCAGTCGCCGAACTCCCACTTGAGGTCGTCGCACGACACGAAGCTGCCGAGGCCCGGATGGAACGGGACGACATGGTAATCCTCGAGGTAGACCTCGATGAACGTCTTCCAGTTGTAATCGCACTCGTGCACTTCGACGTGATCGAAGTGGTATTCGGAGAAGTCGAAGTGATGCTTCGTGCCGAGATGGGCGAGATCGCGCGCGACGTTCCGGCCTTCGGCTTCGAACAGCAGCCCCTGCCAGTTCTGCAGCGGGCTCTTGCCGAGGTTCAGGCACGGCTTGTCGGGGAAGTGCGGCGCGCCGAGCAACTGGCCGTCCAGGTCGTACGTCCAGCGGTGCAGCGGGCACACGATGTTCTGCGTGTGGCCGCGCCCGTTGAGCATGATCGCCTGCCGGTGACGGCAGACGTTCGACAGCAGTTCGATCTGGTTCGCGGGGTTGCGGACCAGCACGCGACCTTCCTTCTCGGACGGCAGCGCAAAATAATCCCCCGCCTCGGGCACCATCAACTCGTGCCCGACGTAACGAGGTCCTTTCTTGAAGAGGGTTTCGATCTCGCGCTCGAGTAGCGCCTCATCGAAGTATGCAGTGACTGGAAGCTGGCTGTGGGCCGACTTCAACTGAAGCGCATCGCTCAGATTGGACATTCCCACTCCCGGTGTTAGCGTGAAAGCAGTGAACAACCCAACCATCGAAAAATCGATTTAGGGAAACGCGGAATTATACCCGGTTCGCCTCGCAAGGCCAGGATTAAGTGCCTGATTTGTGTCAATTTTTTGTCGGGCGGGAATCGGAAGGCGCACAATGTGCGTCGAAGGTGGGGCCGGAATATGTAGCCGGGTGCCCAAGACGGCAGGTCGGAAAATTCTCTTTTGCCGTAGAATGTCCGACTTGTTTTGAAATTTGACACCCTCGTCCATGGCGAAAACCGCATCCCCAGGCGCCACGCCGCCCGGCAATGGCACCGAACCGTTGCCGGACAATTACGAGACGGCGCTCGCGGAGCTCGAGACGCTGGTTGCCCGGATGGAAGGCGGCGCGTTGAGCCTCGAGGATTCGCTGACGGCGTATCGCCGCGGTGCGACCCTCGTTGCGTTTTGCCAACAGCAGCTTGAGAAAGTGGAACAGCAGGTTCGCGTGCTCGACGGCGCGACGCTGAAGCCGCTTTCGTCCGGAACGGCCGCCACGGACGGCGAAGACGACGATCTATGACATTCGAACAATGGATGCGGTCCGTGCTTGACCGTGTCGAGGACGCACTCGGCCACTATTTGCCCGCTGAAACCGCGGTGCCGGCGAAACTCCACGAGGCGATGCGCTACGCGGTCCTCGGCGGCGGCAAACGCGTTCGCCCGCTGCTGTGCCATGCAGCAGGCGAACTGACCGGCGCGACGGAAGCGGCGCGCAATGCGGCGGCGGCGGCACTGGAGATGATCCATGTCTACTCGCTCGTGCACGATGACATGCCGTGCATGGACGACGACGCACTGCGTCGCGGCAAGCCGACCGTGCACGTGCAGTACGACGAGCCGACGGCACTGCTGGTCGGCGACGCGCTGCAGTCGCAGGCGTTCGTTGCGCTGACCGACGCCGCTGCGCTGTCGCCGGTGCAGCAGGCCGCGCTCGTGCGCGAGCTGGCGCTGGCGAGCGGCTCGATCGGCATGGCTGGCGGGCAGGCGATCGACCTGGCGAGCGTCGGCCTCAAGCTGACGCGCGAGCAGCTCGAGACGATGCACCGGATGAAGACGGGCGCACTGTTGCGCGCGGCCGTGCGGATGGGCGCGCTGGCCGGCGAGACGCCGTCGGCGGAAACGATGGCGGCGCTCGATGTGTACGCAGGGGCCGTGGGTCTGGCCTTCCAGGTCGTCGACGACATTCTCGACGTCACGACCGATTCGGCGACGCTCGGCAAGACGGCCGGCAAGGATGCGGCGAACGACAAGCCGACCTATGTATCGATCCTCGGCCTCGAGGCGTCGCGCGAGCTCGCAGCACAACTGCGCGCCGAAGCGCACGACGCGCTGAAACCGTTCGGCGCACGCGCTCAGCGTCTCGCCGAACTTGCCGACCTGGTAGTGAACCGGGTCAGCTGACGCGAAAGCCCGCCGCCGCGCACATGCTACGGTGCGTGCAACAGAATGCGGGCGCGTTTGATTTCCTACAATGGAACGACGATGTACGACTTGCTGAAAACCATCGACGACCCGGCGGACTTGCGCCGCCTCGATCGTCGCCAACTTCAACCGCTCGCGGATGAACTGCGCGCGTTCGTGCTCGACAGTGTGTCGAAGACGGGCGGCCATTTGTCGTCCAATCTCGGGACGGTCGAGCTGACGATCGCGTTGCACTACGTGTTCAACACGCCGAACGATCGCATCGTCTGGGACGTGGGGCACCAGACCTACCCGCACAAGATCCTGACGGGGCGTCGCGACCAGATGCATTCGCTGCGTCAGCAGGACGGCATCTCGGGTTTCCCGCGCCGTTCGGAGTCGGAATACGACACGTTCGGCACCGCGCACTCGAGCACGTCGATCTCGGCCGCGCTCGGCATGGCGATCGGCAGCCAGCTGAACGGCGACGACCGCTTCTCGATCGCCGTGATCGGCGACGGCGCGATGACGGCCGGCATGGCGTTCGAGGCGATGAACAACGCGGGCGTGTCGGAAGACGCGAAGGTGCTCGTGATCCTCAACGACAACGACATGTCGATCTCGCCGCCGGTCGGTGCGCTGAATCGCCATCTCGCACGCCTGATGTCGGGCCGTTTCTATGCGGCTGCGCGCGCGGGCGTCGAGCGCGTGCTGAGCGTTGCACCGCCGGTGCTCGAACTCGCACGCAAGCTCGAGGAGCACGCGAAGGGCATGGTCGTGCCGGCCACGCTGTTCGAAGAGTTCGGCTTCAACTACATCGGCCCGATCGACGGTCACGATCTCGATTCGCTGATCCCGACGCTGCAGAACATCCGCGAACTGCGCGGCCCGCAGTTCCTGCACGTGGTGACGAAGAAAGGCCAGGGCTACAAGCTCGCCGAAGCCGATCCCGTGCTCTACCACGGCCCGGGCAAGTTCAATCCGGCCGAAGGCATCAAGCCGTCCGCCACGCCCGCGAAGAAGACGTACACGCAAGTGTTCGGCGAGTGGCTGTGCGATGAAGCCGAGCGCGACACGCGCGTGGTCGGCATCACGCCGGCGATGCGCGAAGGCTCGGGCATGGTCGAATTCGAGAAGCGCTTCAAGGATCGCTACTACGACGTCGGCATCGCCGAGCAGCACGCGGTGACGTTCGCGGGCGGCCTCGCGACCGAGGGGCTCAAGCCGGTCGTCGCGATCTACTCGACGTTCCTGCAACGTGCGTACGATCAGCTGATCCACGACGTCGCGCTGCAGAACCTGCCGGTCGTGTTCGCGATCGACCGCGCGGGCCTCGTCGGCGCGGACGGCGCGACGCATGCGGGCGCGTACGATCTCGCGTTCATGCGCTGCATTCCGAACATGACGATCATGGCCGCATCCGACGAGAACGAATGCCGCCAGATGCTGCACACGGCGCTGCAACAGCCGAACCCGACCGCGGTGCGTTATCCGCGCGGCGCGGGTACGGGCGTGGCGACGGTGAAGGAGTTCACCGAGATCCCGCTCGGCAAGGGTGAAGTGCGTCGCCACACGTCGCAGCCGGAAGGCAAGCGCGTCGCGATCCTCGCGTTCGGCACGATGGTCGCACCGTCGCTTGCCGCCGCCGAGGAACTCGATGCAACCGTCGCGAACATGCGTTTCGTGAAGCCGGTCGACGCGGCGCTCGTGCGTGAACTTGCCGAGACGCACGACTACCTCGTCACGGTCGAGGAAGGTTGCGTGATGGGCGGCGCGGGCTCGGCCTGCGTGGAAGCCCTGATGGAGAGTGGGGTTATCCGACCCGTACTACAATTGGGCCTCCCTGACCTGTTCATCGATCACGGCGACCCCGCGAAGCTGCTGTCGCAATGCGGCCTCGACGGCGCGGGTATCGCGAAATCGATTCGCGAACGCTTTCTGAATCCGGCGGCCGATGTCGCCGGTCAGGCGAAGCGCGTCGCATAAGCTGGCGCCGCCCGCGGGCGGTGCCCGTGCGACTGGCGCGACCGGTCTTCATTGATGCGGAAAACATGGGCCTGCGGGCCCATGTTGCTTTTCCGGCTGCCGCATGACGCGGCGTGCGCGTCATCGAACGCGCGGCTTACAAGGATTGAACAAGATGAACCAGATGAATCCCGCCTTCGTGATGCCCGACGTGCAGAGCACGGTGGATACCCGCCAGATTCCGATTCAGCGCGTGGGCGTGAAGGCGGTCCGGCATCCGTTGACGGTGTGTACCGAAGGCGGCGACGTGCAGCCGACCGTCGGCGTCTGGAATCTCGACGTCCGCCTGCCGGCCGACCAGAAGGGTACGCACATGTCGCGCTTCGTCGCGCTGCTCGAAGAGAACCGTGCGCCGCTGACGGTCGAGCGTTTTCGCGCGATGCTCGCGTCGATGCTCGAGAAGCTGGAAGCCGAGGCGGGCCGCATCGAGGTCACGTTCCCGTACTTCGTGAACAAGACGGCGCCGGTGTCGGGTGTGCAGAGCCTGCTCGACTATGAAGTGACGCTCGCGGGCGAAAGCCGCAACGGCGACACGCGCCTGTTCCTCAAGGTGCTCGTGCCGGTGACGAGCCTGTGCCCGTGCTCGAAGAAGATCTCGCAATACGGCGCGCACAACCAGCGCTCGCACGTGACGATCGACGCGGAACTCGCGGCCGACCTGCCGGTCGAGGCGCTGATCCGCATCGCGGAGGAAGAGGCGTCGTGCGAGCTGTGGGGCCTGTTGAAGCGTCCGGACGAGAAGTTCGTCACCGAGCGCGCATACGAGAACCCGAAGTTCGTCGAGGATCTCGTGCGCGACGTCGCGCAGCGTCTCGACGCGGACGAGCGCGTGGTCGCGTATGTGCTCGAAGCCGAGAACTTCGAGTCGATCCACAATCACAGCGCGTATGCATTGATCGAACGCGACAAGCGGCAGGCTGCATAACGCTGCGTCGTTTTGCCGCGCCGATGAAAAAGGCCGCTCGTATGAGCGGCCTTTTCGTTTGTCGGTGTGGCGTTGTGTCGCGGGGCGTCGCTCAGCGTGCGAGCGACGCGAGATCCCAGCGCGGCTTCACCGTGAAGGCGTAGTCGGCATTCGCCTGCTCGGGCCAGCGGCCGAGCCGCAAGGCGCCCGCGAGCGCGATCATTGCGCCGTTGTCGGTGCAGAGCGCGAGGTCGGGGTAATGCACGTCGAAGCCGCGCTTGGTCGCGGCGGCCGACAGCGCGGCGCGCAACTGGCGGTTCGCGCCGACGCCGCCCGCGACCACGAGGCGCTTGAGCTTCGTCTTCTTCAGCGCGGCGAGCGACTTCGCGACGAGCACGTCGACGGCCGCGTCGACGAAGCCGCGCGCGAGGTCGGCCTTCGCGCGTTCGAGCGCTTCGCCCTCCAGCTTCGCCGCTTCGAATTTCTTCATCTGTGTGAGCACGGCCGTCTTCAGGCCGCTGAAGCTGAAGTCGAGATCGCCCGAATGCAGCATCGGGCGTGGCAGCACGACCGCACCCGGCGTGCCGGTTTCGGCGAGCTTCGAGACTTCCGGGCCGCCCGGGTAGCCGAGGCCGATCAGCTTGGCCGTCTTGTCGAATGCTTCGCCGGCCGCGTCGTCGAGCGTTTCGCCGAGCGTCTCGTACACGCCGACGTCGGTCACGCGCATCAGTTGCGTGTGGCCGCCGGACACCAGCAGTGCGACGAACGGGAACGGCGGCGGCTCGTCGACGAGCAGCGGCGACAGCAGGTGGCCTTCGAGGTGATGGATGCCGACGGTCGGCTTGTTCCAGGCAAGCGCGAGCGCATTCGCGATGCTCGCGCCGACCAGCAGCGCGCCGGCGAGGCCGGGGCCCTGGGTGAACGCGATCGCGTCGATGTCGTCGCGGCGCGTGCCGCTTTGCGCCATCACTTCCTCGAGTAGCGGCAGCGCACGGCGGATGTGGTCGCGTGACGCGAGTTCGGGCACGACGCCGCCGTACTCGCGGTGCATCGCGATCTGCGAATGGAGCGCGTGCGCGAGCAGGCCGCGCTGCGTGTCGTAGAGCGCGAGGCCGGTTTCGTCACAGGAGCTTTCGATGCCGAGAACGAGCATGGGTGCGGGCAGGGCGCGCCGTATCGAGCGCACCGCGGGAAGGTCAACGTAACCGGAAATTATAGCAGGCGGGGGCAGGTCGCCGCCGCAGGCAGCCCGGGCCGGAGGCCGGGCGGGTACAATCCGCGCCATGGAAACCTATGACATCGCCGTGATCGGCGCGGGCGCCGCCGGGATGATGAGCGCCGCGGTTGCCGGGCAGCTCGGCCGCCGCGTCGTGCTGATCGACCACGCGCCGCGGCTCGCCGAGAAGATCCGCATCTCGGGCGGCGGCCGCTGCAACTTCACGAATCTTTACGCAGGCCCCGACAACTATTTGTCGGCGAATCCGCATTTCGCGCGCTCGGCGCTGGCGCGCTATACGCCGCGCGACTTCCTCGGGCTGCTCAAGCGCCATCATGTGACCTGGCACGAAAAGCACAAGGGCCAGCTCTTTTGCGACCACGGCAGCGACGCGATCATCGACGTGCTGAAGCACGAGTGCGACGCGGGCGGCATCGCGTGGCGCAGGCCAGTCGTCGTCGACGCGGTGCGCCACGCGCCGGCCGACGGCTTCGCGCTCGACACGCAGCAGGCGGGGACGATCGGCGCGCGTGCACTGATCATCGCGACCGGCGGCCTGTCGATTCCGAAAATCGGCGCGACCGACTTCGGTTACCGGCTCGCCAAGCAGTTCGGCCACAAGCTGATCGACACGCGGCCCGCGCTCGTGCCGCTGACGTTCGCGCAGCAGGACTGGGAGCCGTTCGCGGCGTTGTCCGGTGTATCGCTCGAAGTGCGCGTATCGACCGGCGACAAGAAGCGCGGCGGAGAATTCGTCGAGGACCTGTTGCTGACCCATCGCGGCCTGTCCGGGCCAGGGATCCTGCAGATTTCGAGTTACTGGCAGCCGGGCGACCCGATCCGCGTCGACCTGTTGCCGCAACGCGATACGGTAGCCGACCTGCTCGACGCGAAGCGCACGTCGAAGCGCCAGATCGGTTCGCTGCTCGCGGACTGGGTGCCGTCGCGCCTCGCGCATGCGTGGCTCGACACGCATCGCGTTGCGGCCGACGCGCGGCTCGCGGACCTGCCCGACAAGACACTGCGCCAGATCGGCGACGCGCTGTCCGGCTGGACGCTGACGCCGAACGGCACCGAGGGCTACAAGAAAGCCGAAGTGACGAAGGGCGGGGTCGATACGCGCGACCTGTCGTCGGCGACGATGATGAGCACGCGTGTGCCGGGGCTGTTCTTCGTCGGCGAGGCGGTGGACGTGACGGGCTGGCTCGGCGGTTACAACTTCCAGTGGGCGTGGGCGTCCGGCACGGCAGCCGGGCAGGCTGCCGCGGAGTATTCGCGTGGCGCCTGACATGCCGGGCCGACGCCGTTTTGGCGGGACCAGGCCCCGTGCCTTTGGGCAATCGCTCTGCTATACTCGGTAGTCTTTCCCTGCAAACCTTTATTCGTGTCGGATCATGACGATCATTCGCGTTAAAGAGAACGAGCCGTTCGAAGTTGCAATGCGTCGCTTCAAGCGCACGATCGAGAAGAACGGGCTGTTGACCGAACTTCGCGCGCGCGAGTTTTACGAGAAGCCGACCGCGGAGCGCAAACGCAAGAAGGCGGCAGCGGTGAAGCGTCATTACAAGCGTATCCGCAGCCAGACGCTGCCGAAGAAGCTGTACTGAACGATTGGGCGCCGCGCGGTTCGCTGAGCGGCGCACCGGCGACTCCGCGCGATCGGGCGATCGCGGAAGATCGAGCATGATCGTGCGACCGATCAGGCGAGCCGCCGATGCCGGATTCGAGCAACCCGCTTGAGACACAGTCTCAAGCGGGTTTTTGTGTTGACGCCCGTATGGCGGGCGTCGGATTCACGTTTCCTTCCCGGGTGAAAGATGAGTTTGAAAGAGCAGATCAGCGAAGACATGAAGGCCGCGATGCGCGCGAAGGAAAGCGAGCGCCTGGCAACGATTCGCTTGCTGATGGCCGCGATCAAGCAGCGCGAAGTCGACGATCAGATCACCCTCGACGACGCGGGCATCACGGCCGTGATCGACAAGATGATCAAGCAGCGCAAGGATTCGATCAGCCAGTTCCAGGCCGCCGGCCGTGACGACCTCGTCGCGAAGGAGCAGGCGGAACTGGTCGTGCTGAGCGGCTACATGCCCGAGCAGCTGTCGGAGGCCGAGGTGGCCGCCGAAGTCCAGGCCGCGGTCGCGCAGACGGGCGCCGCGGGCCCGCAGGACATGGGCAAGGTGATGGGCGTCCTGAAGGGCAAGCTCGCCGGCCGTGCCGACATGACGGCCATTTCCGCACTGGTCAAGGCCGCGCTCTCGAAGTAACACCCGTTTCCTCGGCGCGCGCGGTGCGTGCGCCGGGGTGTCGTATTGTCTTTTTTCGCTCGATCCCACGGTGATTCCGCATTCGTTCCTGCAGGATTTGCTGAACCGCGTCGATATCGTCGACGTGGTGGGCCGGTACGTGCAGCTCAAGAAGGGCGGCGCCAACTTCATGGGGCTGTGCCCGTTCCATAACGAGAAAAGCCCGTCGTTTACGGTCAGCCCGACCAAGCAGTTCTATCACTGCTTCGGCTGCGGTGCCCACGGCACGGCGATCGGCTTCCTGATGGAACACGCGGGGCTCACGTTCCCGGAAGCCGTGCAGGAACTCGCGCAGTCGGTCGGCCTGACCGTGCCGCACGAGCCGTCGATGCGTGGCGGCGGTGGGGGGGGAGGCGGTGGCGGCGACTATCCGGCGCCGGTGTCGAAATCGGTTGCGACCGCGCTGTCCGATGCAATGACCGCCGCGTGCGACTACTACCGCAAGCAGTTGCGTGGCGCGACCGTCGCGATCCAGTACCTGAAAAACCGGGGCCTGACCGGCGAGATCGCCGCGCGCTTCGGGCTCGGCTATGCGCCGGACGGCTGGCAGAACCTCGAGGCTGCATTCCCCGACTATCGTGACGAGTCGCTCGTCGAGTCGGGGCTCGTGATCGTCAGCGAGAAGACCGATGCGCAGGGCGTCGCGCGCCGCTACGACCGGTTCCGCGAGCGGATCATGTTCCCGATCCGCAATGTGAAGGGGCAGGTGATCGGCTTCGGCGGCCGCGTGCTCGGCAGCGGCGAGCCGAAGTACCTGAACTCGCCTGAAACCCCGTTGTTCAACAAAGGGAGCGAGTTGTACGGCCTGTTCGAGGCGCGGCTCGCGATTCGCGAGCGCAAGTACGTGCTGGTCGTCGAAGGCTACATGGACGTCGTCGCGCTCGCGCAGCTCGGGTTCCCGAACGCGGTCGCGACACTCGGCACAGCGTGTACGCCGATTCACGTGCAGAAGCTGCTGCGCCAGACCGATACGGTCATTTTCAGTTTCGACGGCGATTCGGCAGGACGGCGGGCGGCCCGGCGCGCGCTCGAGGCATGCCTGCCGCATGCCGGCGACAACCGGACGATCCGGTTCCTATTTTTGCCGGCCGAGCACGATCCGGACAGCTACGTGCGCGAATTCGGCGCGGATGCGTTCTCCGAACAGGTTGAGCGCGCGATGCCGCTGTCGCAATTTCTGCTGAACGAAGCAATTGCCGGCAAGGCGCTCGATCAGCCGGAAGGCCGTGCGAAGGCGCTTTTCGATGCGAAGCCGATGCTGCAGGCGCTGCCCGCGAACGCGTTGCGCGCGCAGATCATGCACATGTTCGCCGACCGCCTCGATATCCCGTTCGAGGAGGTTGCGGGGCTGTCCGATGTCGATACGCGGATCGCGGCACCGCCGCGCCAGGCGCCTGCACGCAGCGAGCGGCGCCGCGTGACGGACAGCGAAAAGCGTGCGTTGCGCACGCTGGTGATGCATCCGCGCATCGCGTCGCAGCTCGACGATGAACAGCTTGCGACCCTGCGGGCGTTGCCGCGCATCGGCGAACTGTTCGCGGAGGTCGTCGATCATGCCCGCGCGCTGGGCGACGGCGCGGAGTTCCGGCTGCTTTCCGATGTCCTGCGGACGTCCTCGAATGGAGCGACTTACGAGGAAATCTTCCGCGAAATTCTGGACTATGATGAAAACGTCCGCGATTTGCTGTTACAGAATCCGGAAGACGAGACGGTGCCCGAGCGGCAGCGTGAGCAGGAACGGATCGCGGGGGAGGAGTTGCAGGCCGCGGTGCTCAAGATGCGTTACGACGCTTGTTGCGACCGGCTTGACAGGCTGGCGCGGCAATCCACCTTCACACCCGAGGAATTGGCCGAATTGACGGAATTGAACCAGCAGCGAACCGACATGAAGCGTCGGCTCGGGCTGTAGGCGGCCGGGGAGCTTAGAGAGGGTTCCCCAGCGTGCTATAATATAAGGTTTCCAGCGGTTTGTTTTCTAAGCAGAGGCGAGAATCGCGATGGCAAAGACGACAGGCGGAAAGAAAGCAACAGGCAAGGGCTCGACGGAGCCGACCAAGAAGGTCACAGCGGCCAAGTCTGCTTCTTCCACCAGGACAACGTCTTCAGCCACGTCAGCCCCAGCAGGAAAAAAAACCGCGGCCGGCACTGCTCAGGCTGCGCCGGCGCCGGCAGCCAGAACACGGGCTGCCGCCAGACCCGACTCCGGGCCGGCCAAGCCGGCGGCGAAGCGGGCAAGTGCGAAAAGCGCAAGGGACACGACTGCCGCTGCGGACGAAACGGCAGTACGTACTACTCATGCACCCACGGTTCAACCGGCTGTCGTCCAGCAGCCGCGAGTCGATATAGCCGGTACGGCGAACTCCATGACCAAAAAGCTGAACGAAGTATCCGTCGAAGACGACGCAAATCAGAGCGACGAGCAGCCCGCAGCAGCAGCAGCGGCTGCACCGGGCAAATCCAAGGTGCGCGACCGTCGCGCCAAGGAAAAGGCGCTGCTGAAGGAAGCGTTCGCGACGAGCACGCCGGGTACGGCCGAGGAGCTCGAAGAGCGCCGCGTGAAGCTGCGCGCGCTGATCAAGCTCGGCAAGGAGCGCGGCTTCCTCACGTACGCCGAAATCAACGACCACCTGCCGGACAACTTCACCGAGACCGAAGCCCTCGAAGGCATCATCGGCACGTTCAACGACATGGGCGTGGCGGTCTACGAGCAGGCGCCGGACGCGGAAACGCTGCTCCTGAACGACAACGCGCCCGCCGCGTCGTCGGACGATGAAGTCGAAGAGGAAGCGGAAGTCGCGCTGTCCACCGTCGATTCGGAATTCGGCCGCACGACCGATCCGGTCCGGATGTACATGCGCGAAATGGGCACGGTCGAGCTGCTTACGCGCGAAGGCGAAATCGAGATCGCGAAGCGGATCGAGGACGGCCTGCGCCACATGGTGATGGCCATCTCCGCGTGCCCGACGACGATCGCCGACATCCTCGCGATGGCCGAACGCGTCGCGAACGAAGAGATCCGCGTCGACGAGCTCGTCGACGGCCTGCTCGATCCGAATGCTTCGGACTCCGCCGATACCGACGGCTTCTCCGCGAAGGAAGCGGAAGCCATCGAGAACGAGGACGAGGAAGCCGAAGAGGAAGAGGAAGAAGAGGAAGAGGAGGAAGACGACGGTGCCGCACAGGCATCGGCCAACGCCGCCCAGCTCGAAGCCCTCAAGCGTGCGTCGCTCGAGAAGTTCTCGCAGATCAGCGAGTGGTTCGACAAGATGCGCCGCGCGTTCGAAAAGGAAGGCTACAAGTCGAAGGCCTACCTGAAGGCGCAGGAAACGATCCAGACCGAACTGATGACGATCCGCTTCACCGCGCGTACCGTTGAACGCCTGTGCGACACGCTGCGTGCGCAGGTGGACGAAGTGCGTCAGGTCGAACGCCAGATCCTGCACATCGTCGTCGACAAGTGCGGCATGCCGCGTTCGGAATTCATCGCGCGCTTCCCGGGCAGCGAAACCGACCTCGACTGGGCCGAGAAGATCATGGCCGAAGGCCATTCGTACAGCGCGGTGCTGTCGCGTAACGTTCCGGCGATCCGCGAACAGCAGCAGCGCCTGCTCGACCTGCAGGCGCGTGTCGTGCTGCCGCTGAAGGACCTGAAGGAAACCAACCGCCAGATGGCGGCCGGCGAACTGAAGGCGCGCCAGGCGAAGCGTGAAATGACCGAGGCCAACCTGCGTCTCGTGATCTCGATCGCGAAGAAGTACACGAACCGCGGCCTGCAGTTCCTCGACCTGATCCAGGAAGGCAACATCGGCCTGATGAAGGCGGTGGACAAGTTCGAATACCGTCGCGGCTACAAGTTCTCGACCTATGCGACGTGGTGGATCCGCCAGGCCATCACGCGCTCGATCGCGGACCAGGCGCGCACGATCCGTATTCCGGTTCACATGATCGAGACGATCAACAAGATGAACCGCATCTCGCGGCAGATCCTGCAGGAAACCGGTCTCGAGCCGGATCCGGCAACGCTCGCCGAGAAGATGGAGATGCCGGAAGACAAGATCCGCAAGATCATGAAGATCGCGAAGGAGCCGATCTCGATGGAAACGCCGATCGGTGACGACGACGATTCCCATCTCGGCGACTTCATCGAGGACACCAACACGGTCGCGCCGGCGGATGCCGCGCTGCATGCGAGCATGCGCGACGTCGTGAAGGACGTGCTCGATTCGCTGACGCCGCGCGAGGCGAAGGTGCTGCGGATGCGCTTCGGTATCGAGATGAGCACCGATCACACGCTCGAGGAAGTCGGCAAGCAGTTCGACGTCACGCGTGAACGGATCCGTCAGATCGAGGCCAAGGCGCTGCGCAAGCTGCGTCACCCGAGCCGTTCCGACAAGCTGAAGTCGTTCCTCGAAGGGAACTGATTGCCAGCGTCTCTCCTGCGAACGCCGCCGGTATCCGCGTGATGCCGGTGGCGTTTGTCTCCTTTGTTGTTACAATGCCGGCCCGGCTTCTTTGCCGGGGCAGCGTGTGACACGCTTCGATTCTTTTCAGGGCTTGTAGCTCAGCGGTTAGAGCAGTCGACTCATAATCGATTGGTCGCGGGTTCGAACCCCGCCGGGCCCACCAGATTTCATGCGCGCTCGCGCCGCATGCCGAAAACCCGCGATGGCTTCATGCATCGCGGGTTTTTCTTTGTATGGACGCGTGCCGCGATCAGGAAAGTACCGAGAGGGTGCCGCGCCGCTGTCAATCGAAGTATGCTGTAGCGCGGCCGTTCCACACGCGACACCAGGTACGGCCGAACGAATACCAGGCAGCCCCGCGATCCATCCGGCGGCGAGAACAAACAGACTTCGGCCGGGAGCGGGACGGCAATCATGACCATGCTGCGTTCGTGGGGTGCGATTCTTTCGTTGCTGGCGCTCGTCGCATGCGCGAGCCTGCCGCCGCAGGCCGATCGCGCGCCGACGCACGCGTACACCGATACGGACAACACGCGGCTGGGCGTAGCGTTCCGGCAGCAAGCCAGCGCCCATCCCGGGCAGGACGCGTTTCACCTGCTGACCGATCCGGTCGACGCGCTGGATGCGCGTGTGTTGCTTGCCGATCGCGCGGACCGGTCGCTCGACCTTCAGTACTACATCTGGCACGACGACCTGACCGGGCACGAACTGGCCGATGCGATCATTCGCGCGGCGGATCGCGGCGTCCGCGTCCGTGCGCTGCTCGACGATCTCGGCACGAACGCGGACGACCGCAAGCTGCTCGAGATCAGTTCGCACCCGAACATCGAGATCCGGCTGTTCAATCCGGTCGCCACGCGGCGGTTCAAGAAGATCGGCACGGTGTTCGAGTTCGCGCGCGTCAACCGGCGCATGCACAACAAGGCGATGATCGCGGACAACCAGGCGGCGATCATCGGCGGCCGCAATATCGGCGACGAGTATTTCGGCGCATCGTCGATGCTGGAGTTCGGCGATCTCGATGTCGTCGTCCACGGCCCGGTCGTGAAGGACATCTCGACCGAATTCGACACGTTCTGGAATTCCCCGTACGCGTATCCGATCAGCGCGCTGGTCGGGCACGAGGCGGCACCGGGCGGGCTGGACCGCGAGCGTGAACGGTTGCGCGACTACCTGAGGGCCATGGAGGACAATCCGTACGTGCTCGAGGCCAGGCAGCGACTCGACCGGATCGTTCACGGGCAGGGCACGGAACTGTCGTGGGGCCGCGCAACGGTGCTGTACGACGATCCGTCGAAGATCGCGCACGCGCCGAAGGACAGCGACGGGCATTTGATGCCGCAATTGCGGGCGCTCGCGTTGCAGCCCGAACATGACCTGCTGATCGTGTCGCCGTATTTCGTGCCGGGCAAGGAAGTCGTCGAGCGGCTGCGCGCGCTCACGGCGCGCGGCGTGCGCGTCACGGTGCTGACCAACTCGCTCGCGTCGACCGACGTGGCGGCCGTGCATGCGGGCTACCGGCATTACCGGAGCGATCTCGTGGCAGCCGGCGTGCGGCTTTACGAACGGCGGCCGTCGGGCGACAAGAGCATCTCGAAGCAGGTCATCATCGGATCGTCACGTGCGTCGCTGCATGCGAAGACCTACGTGTTCGACCACAAGAGCATTTTCATCGGATCGATGAATCTCGATCCACGTTCGCTGAACCTCAATACGGAGATCGGCGTTTACTGCGAGAGCCCGGCGATTGCGTCGCAGGTGGCGAACGATCTGGAAGCGCGGCTCGATCTAATCGCGTGGCGCGTCGAGCCGAGGACCGATGCGGCGGGCAAGGGGCAGCTCAAGTGGATTCAGACCGATTCGAACGGGAAGGTCACCGAGCTCGATCACGAACCGGAAGTGTCGGCCGGGCGTCGGATGGAAGTCTGGTTTCTCGGGCTGTTTCCGCTGGAGTCGCAACTGTAGGCGACGATGCCGCGTGTGACGCTCAGCCGCGCGTGCGGCCCTGCGCGTCGATGACCGCAGCGAGCTGCATCGTCGCGGTCTCGATCGTCGCATCGCTCAGCCCGGAGTATCCCAGCACGAAGCCGTTGTACGGCCGGCCGTCGCCGACCCGGTAGCTGCTCAGCGGCTGAAGCAGCAGGCCACGCGCGGCTGCGGCGCGGGCGACGTCGGTATCGCGCAGCGGGAGCGCGAGGTCCGCCGACAGATGCATGCCGCCCGGGCTTTCCCGAACGCTCAGCGCTGTGCCGAGGTGGCGGGCGAGTGCCGTTTCCAGGTTGTTCCGCCGCTCGGCATACAGCGTCCTCATCCTGCGCAGGTGCCGTGCAAAGAGGCCGGTGTCGATGAACTCGGCCATCGCGAGTTGATCGGCCGAGTGGCCGCGATGAACGAGTTCGCGCAGCGTTCGGGTGAAGCGTTCGACCAGAACCGGCGGAACCACCATGAAGCCGAGCCGAAGGGCGGGAAACATCGTCTTGCTGAAGGTGCCGAGATAGCAGACCGGTGCGTCGGCATGCAGGCCCTGGATCGCGGGCAGCGGCTCGCCGTCGTGGCGGAACTCGCTGTCGTAGTCGTCCTCGATGATCCACGCGCCGCACGCACGTGCGTGCTCGACGAGCGCCGCTCGTCGCCGGGGGCTCATCAGCGCGCCGAGCGGGTATTGATGCGATGGCGTCGTATAGATCAGCCGGGGCGGCCGGGTGCGCCACTGTTCGTCGGTGGGCGCCATTCCTTCGCGGTCGACCTCGATCGGCACGATATCGAGGCCGGTCGAGCGGAATGCGGTATGGGCGCCGTTGTAGCAGGGGTTCTCGAGCCAGCCGGGTTCGCCGGGATTCGCCAGCATGCGCGCGCACAGTTCGAGGCTGCCTTGCGTGCCGTCGGTGATGAATACCTGGCCTGTTTCGCAGCGCACGCCTCGCGAGACGCGGATGTAGGCCGCCACGGCACGCCGCAATTCGGGCAGCCCTTCGACCGGACCGTATGCGAGCTGCGCGGGCTTGATGATTTTCCATGCGCGCTCGATGCAACGGCGCCATTGGGCAACCGGGAATTCATCGAGCGACGGAAGACCGGGGACGAACGGCAGCATGCGTTCGGGTTCGGGATCGGCGTTCTCCAGCCCGTGCACGCGCTCGGACAAGCGAACCGTGGCCGGCCCGCTCTCGAGCCCGGTGCTCGAACGGCCGCATCCGTCCCAGCGCGTGATCGTACCGTTGCGCGTGGCCGCCACGAAGCCTTCCTCGGCAAGTCGCTCGTACGCATAGACGGCCGAATTGCGCGCGATGCCCAATTCCGCCGCGAGCACGCGGGTCGACACGAGCCGTGTGCCGGACGGGATGTGCCCGTCCAGCAGCATGTTGCGCAGGCTCCGGTAGAGGGCTTCCTGCTGGCTGTGGCGCGTCGTGCCCTCCTGTCTGGAAAGCGATGAGAGGAGCAGCGCGAGATCCATGGGCTGGTTCCAGAATTTTTCGGTGAGCTGGTTCTTTTGAAGATTCGGCGCGCATCGTATCGTTCACGTTCTCGCGGTGCCGGCCGGTGCGCGGGGTCTTCCGGCGATTGTCCCTAATTGCGGCACGCGCGTATTTTGATCGATTTGAAGCGCGGCTGTCGATGGGCCGATCGACCGGTTTTTCAGGCTTGGAAGCTGCACGCGTTCAATTCGATTAAATTCGCAGTGCAAATATATTCCAGGCGGATCGTTGAGCCTTGCCGGAACGCGGGCCGCTCGATGTGCGCAAGGGCGCGCGAACAGGAAAACGAAACATGAAAGATCAGACCGTCATCGCTTCCACACCCCGCACCACCATTCGCCGCCTGCCGGAATTGGCGAATCGCGATCGCACGATGCTTCATCGCATCGTGGACGAAGCGTACGTCTGCCACATCGCGTTCGGTGCAGGCGAGAACACGCATTGCATCCCGACCGCGCACTGGAGACGGGGCGATGACCTCTATATTCACGGGTCCAACGGTAGCCGGATGATCAAGGCGCTGTCGGCGGGCGCGCCGGCCTCCGTCGCGATTACGTTGCTGGACGGGCTCGTGCTGGCCAGGTCGGCCTTCAACCATTCGATGAATTATCGATCCGCGGTGATCTACGGGCGGTTCGACGTCGTGGCGGGCCGTGACGACAAGCTGGCGGCGCTGGATGCGTTGATGGACAAGATCGCACCCGGTCGCAAGCATGACGCGCGGCCCGGCAACGAGAAGGAAATCAATGCGACCAGCGTGTTGCGGATTGCCCTTGCGGAAGCGGCGGTGAAAGTCAGCGATTCGCTGCCTTCCGACAAGGATGAAGATCTTGCGCTTGCTGTCTGGACGGGGATCCTGCCGCTGAAGACGACGCGCGGCGCACCGGTTCATGCCGACGGCAACATGCCGGTGCCGGACTACGTCCGGAACTGGGCCGAGTGAGTTGTGCGGCAAGGCCGCGCGGTTTCGCGGAAGACGGCGGAGAACGGCGTTTGGCGCGTGCTCGCGTCGCATGGCGGCACGACGCGCGTTTCGTCGGCAGGCAGCGCGAATACCGCGCTGCCGTGACGGGGTGCGTTTCACTCGGTGCGATGCTCATGCACGGGTATTGGACGTTAAAGTCGCTTGCGCAACGATTGAAAGGCCGGCGAGTGCGTCGTCGCACCGGCTGCTGCTCCGCGAGATCGCGCGAAACGCTAAAAAACCCGCGACGGCCTGGCGGTTATCGCGGGTGATTTGAACGACCGCATCCGGTTCCCTGCGTGCGCCTCGGAGCACACGCGGAACCGGGGCGGTCATCGGTTCATCAGCGTGCGAAATCCGGCGTGCTCTGGATGAACGCGTTCAGCTTCGAGATGTTCACGCTGCCGAAGCCCGTCGTCGCGTCCCAGCCGGCCTTCGCCTTGTAGCCGTAGGTGCCGCTGCCGTTGTTGCCGGACGTGACATCGTGCAGCAGCGCCGCGTTGCTCGGGAAGTACTTGTAGAGGCTCGACGCGGGGAACCCGAGCGCATTGTTGTTCGCGGACTGCAGCCGCGCCCAGATGCCCGTGAAGATCGGTGCGGCGAGGCTCGTGCCGCCTTCGTTGTTCAGGTAGCCCGAGCCCCACAGCGTGTCGGACGTCTGGCCGTTCACGACGAGAATCGCGCCGGTGCGCAGGTCGGCATCGAAGCCGACGTCGGGCAGCGCGCGCTTGGTCGATCCCGTGAGGCTCGACGATTGCCACGACGGCGCGGCTTCGTACTTGCTGTACCCGCCGCCTGTCGACCACACGGTGCCCGGCTGCCAGCTCGGATCGTTCCAGACGATCTCGCTGTTGTAAGCGTTGGTCGACGTATTGGTGAACAGCGTCGTGCCGCCTACTGCGATCACGTAAGGCGACGTTGCCGGCTCGCTCACCGTGTAGGTCGAGCGCGAAGGCGTGCCGCCCGCGCATTCGTATGCACCGTGGTCGCCGGCGGATACCGAGAAGGTTTGCCCCTGCGCGATCGCCTGCTTGAAGATGGTGTCGTCGGTTGCCTGCGAGCCGGTGCTGTTCGCGGACGATTCGCACACGCCGAGCGACACGTTGATTACCTTCGCGACGTTGTCGGTCACGGCCTTGTTGTACGCGGCGGTGATCGCCGTGAGCGTCATCGACGGTGCGACGTAGAACACGACCTGCTTCACGCTGCCGCCGGCCGCGCCGACGATCGACTGGCTGTCGAGGTTCCATTCGACGGTGCCGTCGGTGTCGGTGTACGAGCTGCCGGACGGGCCCGTCTTCACGATGCTGCTGCTGATCGTGCCGAGGCTGTTGTTTGCGGCGAACGTGTTGAGGTCGCTCACCGTCTGCGACAGGTCGCCTTCGGAGATGATGCCGACGGTGGTCTGCGAGGCCGTCGGCGTACCGTTGCCGCCGTAGATCGACGAGAACTCGGTCGGGTTGTGCGGCACCGCCGATGCGCCGGCCGGAATCGTCAGGTTGCTGGTGTTGCCTTGCGGCTTGCTGCCCGCGCCCGTGTGCATCAGTTCGACGTTCTGCAGGCCCAGCACCGCGCCCACGACGCTGCCGATCGCGTTCGGCACTTGCGCGGCGTCGGTATTCGCATAGACGCTGCGGCCGTTGCGCGTGAAGCGCTTGAGCGTCGTGCGGAACGCGGACTTGATGGTCGCCGCGGTGCCGGACGCGGATACCAGCAGGCGGTTCGGTGCGACCACGATGTTCACGAAGCCTTCCTTGCGCAGGTGCGCGACGACCGAGGCGACCTGCTGGTCGGTCGGCGCATATTGCGCGGCGAACTGCGCCGGCGTGAGGAACTGCCGGTAGTGCGGCGAGCCGGGCGTATGCAGGTCGTGCAGGTATTGGTCGAGCTGTGCTTCGTTGCGCAGGTTCAGCCCGAGCACGATGTCCACCGATTCGCCGGGTGCCATCTCGATGGCTGCCGTGGCAGCGGCGGCCGTGCTTGCGGCAGGTGCGCCGGCCGTACCGGCTTCGTTCTGCTGCACGAGCGGCAGGAAGCCCTTGGTGCGCGTTTCCGTCCAGCCGGCCGCGGGCGCGGCGTGGACGGTCGCGATGCCGAACGATGCGGCTGCCGCGGCGGCGAAGGCGAGCTTGATGAAGCGATTGTGCTTTTGATTCTTGTCTGCAACCTGATTCATTTGAATTACCCCTCCGGTTGAACATCGAACGGCACGAACAACAACGGTCGACAGCGGTGCGGATCGTGCACCGCCGGTTTCTGTCGCAGGCGTGCGGATGGCGCGGACGCGACAGGGCCTTTCGCCCGATCCGGGCAGGTGTTTTTTCCCCGGGGGCGAAATTCGGAAAATGCGGTAGCGAGAGGACTGCGTCGCGATACGGCACAGTCGCGCGGACAGGGCGCGGGCGGGATTGCTAGAGCAACAGTTTCGTTATCCTGCTCATTTGATTCGATCCTTCGGCCCGCTGCCGGATGGCAGTCGTCCAATGAAATGCATCGGGATGTTGCATGGCCGGCGCGCGAACGATACGGCCGGCGGCTGGCACTTCGGTGCGGCGGAAGCGAAAAAAACGTGGAGCGGAAGCGATTGCGCAGTGAGCAATTTGTCAGATTGCTTGCATCGGACGGTATCAAGAACGAAAGCGGGGTGTCAAACTTTTTTTGGTTATATGAAACAAATTTAAAGCGAATAAATGCAATGTTTTTGAAAATTTTGGCAGTAATTTGTAATATTCGACGCCAACGAAGAAAGTAATGCTGAATGCGGTTCGCCGATCGTTTCCGGTTCGATGCGTAATTGGCGCGACTGCGTCGACCGTATTCGAGGCGCGACTCGAATCGCCGATGCGAGATATCGAAGCCGATCTCGTCAGTGAATGGGTCGCGCCTTTCTTCGACCGGTACGGAGTCGGGCAGCCCGATCCGGGCCGGATCGCTTTCTACCGGCTGCTCGACGAGTTTTTCTGATTCATCGGGTGGTCACGGGCGGCGCGCGAAACGTTTTTCTGTCCCGCGCATCGCTGTTGTCGATGCGTTGCAGCCGCGACAAACCCGCCCGTACGGCACTGCTCGACTCACCATCAACCCGCGCCCGCCTGCCACCCGAGCCCGAGGCTCTTCTGCACCGACACGTAGTCCTTGATCAGTTCGGCCTGCCCGGCGATTACGTTCTGCTGCGCGGAAAGTGCTTCGCGTTGCGTATCGAGCAGGTCGATCATCGATGCGACGCCCGCGCGATAGCGTTCATCCATCAGCGATCGCGAATGCACGGCGGAGGTTTGAACCTTGGTGAGCGCAACGACGTGCTCACGCTGGTGTCCGTAGCGCTGCAATGCCGTGTTGGCGTCCTGCAACGCACCGAGCACCGCCTTCTGATAGTTCGCTTCCGCTTCGTCGCGCGATGCTTCGGCCGCGCGCACCGCGCCACGCGTGCGCCCGAAGTCGAGAATGTTCCATTGCAGATACGGCGCGCCGACCCACGTGAAGTTCTGCTTGCGGAGCAGGTGGCCCGGGTCCGCCGCGCTGAAGCCGAGATCGCCGAGCAGCGTCACCTTCGGGAAGTAATCGGCGACATGCTCGCCGATCTGCGCATTGCTCGATGCGAGCCGGCGCTCGGCCGCGCGAATGTCGGGGCGCTGCTTCAGCAGCGTGGCCGGATCGCCGATCGCGACGCTGCCGGGCAGCGTCGGCAGCGGCGCGGCCGGTGTCGTCAGCGTCGCGTCGAGCGCACCCGGTGCGCGCCCCGTCAGGATCGCGAGCCGGTCGAGCGATTCCGTCACCTGCGCGTCGAGCGGGATCAGCGAGGCTCGCGTGTTCTCGACCTGTGTCGTCAGGCGTTCGATGTCGACATCGGCCGCGACGCCGCGCGCGCGGCGCTGCTGCGTGAGTTCGAGCATCTTCTGCTGCAGCTCGGCGGTGCGTCGCGACAGCGCAAGCCGCTGCTGCTGGTCGCGGAGGTCGACATACGCGTTCGCGACTTCTGCCGCGATCGACACCTGCGTGTCGGCGAGATCGGCGTCGACTGCTTCCGCTTGAGCGGAAGCGGCTTCGACCGCCCGGCGCGTGCCGCCGAACAGGTCGATTTCCCAGGTTGCGTCGAAGCCTGCCGAATAGAGCTGCAGCGGACCCGAGCCGCCCAGCGACGGCGATGCACTGCCCGACTGGTTCGAGCCATTCGACGGCAGCAGCGAACCGAGCGCGCTGACGTCCGGCTCGCGCATGCGGATGGCGGCGACGGTGGCGGACGATTTCGGCAACTGCGCCGCGCGCTGTTGCGAGAGCTGCGCGCGCGATGCGCGCAAGCGTGCCTGCGCAGCGTGCAGATCGGGGTTGTACGCGAGCGCCGCAGTGATCAGGTCGTCGAGCTGGCGATCGTTGAGTGCGTGCCACCACGCGCTTGGCGCGGGTGCGGCGGTGTCGACACCGGAGGCCGGCGCGCGCACGAAGACCGGCGCATCCGGTGCGGCGGGCGCGCCGCGGTAGTCGGGGCCGACCGTGCAGCCGGCGAGCAGGCACGCGGCCGCACACAGCGTGAGCACGGGGCGGCGGGGCAGGGAGAAGGGTTTCATCGCGTAAGACGGTTCAGTGGCCGGACGACATCGGCTGCGGCCCGCGCGGCGTTCTCAGCAGCAGCGCGAGCGGCACGCAGGCGAGCAGTGCAAGGCCCAGCAGATAGAAGGTTTCGGAATAGGTCATCACGACGGCCTGGACCTGGATCTGCTGCGCCAGCTGTCCGAGCGCGCGCATGTTCGAATACGCGAGATCGCCGGTGTGTGCGAACCAGTTGGCCGCGTAGGCCGACAGCCGGTCCTGCCCGATCAGCGAGTTCGCCGTCACCGATTCGCGCAGCGCGGCCGTGTGGAAGGTCGTGCGCCGGTCGATCACGGTGCCGATGATCGCGAGCCCGATCGAGCCGCCGAGGTTGCGTGCCATGTTGTAGAGCCCGGCTGCATCGCCGGAGTCTTCGCGTGCGACGGCTGCCATCGATGCCTGGTTGAGCGGCATCATCGCGAGTATCTGCGCGACGCCGCGAATCAGTTGCGACCAGACGAAGTCGTGGCCGACGCTCTGCGCGGTCAGGCTGATGTCGAGCATGCAGCTCAGGCAGAACAGCAGCAGCCCGGAGATCACGAGGATGCGGAAATCGACCTTGCCGAGCAGGCGCGGCAGGATCGGCATCACGAGAAAGGCCGGCAGCCCCGACAGCAGCATGATTGCGCCCGCCTGTTCCGCGTTGTAGCCGGCGACGATCGCGAGGAATTGCGGCAGCAGGTAGGACACGCCGTACAGGCCGGCACCGACCGCGGACACGATCACGATCACGCTCGCGTAGCGCGGATTGCGCATCAGCGACAGCCGCACGATCGGCCGCTTCGCGAAGCGTTGCGACAGCGCGATCAGGATCATCCCGGCGAGCGATACCAGGCTCAATGTGACGATCATCTGCGATTCGAACCAGCGTTCGCGCTGGCCTTCCTCGAGCACGACGGTGAGCGAGCTCAGCCCGATCGCGAGGCCGGCGATCCCGAGCCAGTCCGCGTTGAAGAACGTGCTCCATTGCGGACGGTCGGACGGCAGCCCGAACCACAGCAGCCCCATCAACAGCAGGCACACCGGCAGGTTCAGGAAAAAGCACCAGCTCCAGTTCACGTTTTCCGCGAGCCAGCCGCCGAGCACCGGGCCGAACAGCGGCCCGAGCAGCACGATCAGGCCGAACAGCGTCATGCCGACCGGCAACTGCGACAGCGGCAGCCGCGTGCGGATGATGGTCTGCGCGGTCGGGATCAGCGCGCCGCCGGTGAAGCCCTGACCGATCCGGCCGGCGATCATCATCGGCAGCGAATGCGACCAGCCGCACATCATCGAGAACGCGATGAACAGCGCGGAGTTCGTCAGCAGGAAATTGCGCAGCCCGAACACGCGCGTGAGCCACGCGGCGAGCGGGATCATCACGATCTCCGACATCAGGTAGCCGGTCGAGATCCACGTGCCTTCGGTGCCGGTCGCGCCGATTTCACCCTGGATCTGCGGCAGCGCGGAATTCGTGATCGAGATGTCGAGCGTCGCCATCAGCGCGCCGAGCGCGCCGGCCGCGACCGCGATCCAGTCGGTCACGCTCGCGCGGCCTTCGTGCGGCGGCGCGGGCATCGTGGCGGACGGTTCAGCCATGATGCGTCTCGTCTCGGGCCGAGCGCGTATCGACGTCGACCGTCACCGACAGCCCCGGCAGCAGCATGCGCTGCGCGCGGGCGTTCGCGGCGAGGCGGATGCGCACCGGCACGCGCTGGACGATCTTCGTGAAGTTGCCGGTCGCATTCTCGGGCGGCAGGAGGGCGAACTGCGCGCCGGTGCCGGGTGCGAAGCTGTCGACGACGCCGGACAGCGCACCGTCCGGCAAGGCGTCGACATGCAGTTCGACCGGCTGGCCGATACGCATGTTGCCGATCTGAGTTTCCTTGAAGTTCGCGACGAGGTAGATCGAATCGACGGGCACCACGGTCAGCAGGCGCGTGCCGGGTTGCACGTATTGACCGACGCGCACCGTGCGATCGCCGACGCGGCCGGCGAGGGTGCTGCGCACGATCGTGTTGTCGAGGTCGAGCTGCGCCTGCGCGGCACTGGCCTGCGCGGCTTCGAGCTGCGCGCGCGCCTGCTGGAGCTGGGCGGTGAACGACGCGATCTGCGTGCGTGCGGCCGCGATCGACGCATTGTTCGCGGCGAGCGTCGCGACCGCCTGATCGCGCGTGCTCTTCAGGTCTGCCACACGTTCGTGCGTCTCCGCACCGGTCGCCGCGAGCGGCGCATAACGCGCGTATTCGTCGCCGGCGTGCTGCGCATTGATCCGCGACACCTTCGCCTGCGCGTCGGCCTGTTCGAGATTCGCACGCTGCTGGCTGATGTCGGCCTCGGCGCGTGCGATATCCGCGCGGCGTGCATCGACGGTCGCAAGCGATTGCGCGAGCGCAACCTGGTACTGGCGGACGTCGAGTCGCACGAGCGGATCGCCGGCCTTCACGGCCTGGTTGTCGCGGACATACACATCGGTCACGTAGCCGGCGACCTTCGGCGCGGCAGTCATGCTGTCCGCCTGCAGGTACGCGTCGTTGGTACTTTCGATGAAACGGCCGACCGTCCACCAGCGGCCGAGCCAGACGGCGCCGCCGATCGCCGCGAGCACGGCGACGACGAGCAGGATGCGCCGTTTCGATCCGTTTCCGGATTTGCTTCCGTTTCGCGGTGTTGTTCCGTTTTCCTGACGATCTGCTTGCTGTGGCGGGTCTTGCGGCGTCGACATTCCGGTGTCCAATTTATTCCAAGTGGAAGAATTATTCCAGTTGATAAAATTGTGTCAAGTAGAATATCGATCGATCGAATGACGGGGAAGGCATGAACGAAGCGAAGAAGCTGCGCCGGACGTCGGCGGGCGGCTACGCCCGCGGCGACGAAACGCGCCAGCGGATCATCGAGGCGGCGATCGAACTGTTCGGCGAGCGCGGGTTCGCGGGTGCATCGACACGCGAGATCGCCGCGATGGCCGGCGTGAACGCGCCGGCGCTCCAGTACTACTTCGAGAACAAGGAGGGCGTGTACCGCGCGTGCGTCGAGGCGATCGCGGAGAATGGCAGGGAAGTGTTCGCACCGTCGGTCGGCCATGCGAGGGCGATGCTCGATGCGGACGCGGACGTCGACGTGCTGATCGACGCCTTCATCGGGCTGCTGCGCGCGCTGTCGGACCGGATGTTCACCGCGCCGAAGACGATGAACCAGCGGATGTTCTTCGCACGCGAGCAAGGCGGCCAGGAGCCGGCGAGCGCGAGCGAGATCCTGATGAAGCGCATGCGCAAGCCGCTCAACGACGTGAGCGCCGAACTGATCGGCCGTATCTCGGGCCGGCCGGCCAACGATCCCGTCACCCGATTGCGTGCGCTGAGCTTGTTCGGGCAGATCACGGTGTTCCACATCGCGCAGCGTTCGGCGCTGCAGTTGCTCGAATGGGAGGCGTTCGAGGGCGAGCGCGCGGCATTGCTGGTCGACACGATCGCCGACCAGACACGCCTGCTGCTCGAGCAATGGCATGCGCAGCGCGACGTATCGGCTGGTGATCCGGAAGCCGGCGCGAAGCGCGGGCAGGGCGCGGCGGCGAAACGTGCGGTTAAGGCGAAGGCGGGGGCATCGGCGCCCGGCGCGAAAAGCACGCGGCGCGTGAACAAGCCCGCCGCGCGTTGAGCGCGGCGCGGCATCGCCCCCGGCCGGTCAACCCGGCTTGCGCTCCGGTTCGGCGGGCGACGGCGGCCGGGCCGCCGGTTCTGCGGCATTGCCGTTGCCGCTGTTGTCACCGTCGCTGCCATTGCCGCCGTTTTCGCCTTCGACGACAGGCCGCGATCCGTCCGCATAGGCGACGACGCTGCGCTGCGGATTGGCGATCCGGATGCCGCGTTCGCGGAACGTCTCCGCGATCCGCCGGTTGAATTCACGCTGCACGCTCCAGCGCGTCGAGTCCGTGCATTGCATCTGTCCAGACAGCGCGAGTGCCGCGCCGTCGACCTGGTCGATCCCCCAGTAGCTGAAGTCCGACAGGATGCCGTCGCGGTATTTCGGATCGTCGCGCAACGCCGCGCCGATCTCCTTCAGCGTCGCGATCGCGCGATCGATATCCTCGCCGTAGGCAATACTGATCTTGACGGCGGCGTTGCCGAGCCCGCGGTTCGTGTTGTTGACGGTCGTCACGGAGCTGAACGGGATCGTGTACAGCGACCCGTCGCCTGCGCGCAGTCGCACGGTGCGGATCGACAGGTACTCGACCGTACCCGACACGCCGGCGAGCGTGACCCAGTCGCCGACCTGCATCGCGTTTTCCATCAGCAGGAAGATCCCGGTGATGAAATCCTGCACGAGCTTCTGCGAGCCGAAGCCGAGCGCGACACCGAAGATGCTCGCGCCGGCAAGCAGCGGGCCGACGTTCACGCCGAGCTGGCTGAGGCCCGTCAGCACGACGACGAGCGCGATCATCACGAACAGCAGCGAGCGCAACATCGGCAGCAGCGTGCGCAGTCGCGCCGCGCGCACGAGATTGCCTTCGCGCGTCCACCGCTGCAGGCGGCGCTCGATCGCGATGTTCGCGGCTTCCCACACGAGGAGCGCGACGATGGCCGCGATCGCGATCGTCACCAGCGCCGACGCGAGCCGGTGGCCGATGGTGCCGGTTTCGAACGCGCGGAAGATCGGCACACCCCAGATCTGCAGCAGCAACACGACGGTCACGATGCCGATCGCGCCCGACACGATCTGGCGCAGCAGCGGGTAGTAGCGGTACGCGTGCAGGTGGACGAGCGTGCGGTCTTCGTCGCGGCCCTGGAACAGCCGCGCGAGCGCGCCGAACACGACGATCGAGACCATCCGCATGCCGATCATCACGGCGATCGAGCGGCCGCCGAGCGTGATCAGCACGCGATAGCCGTTGTGGACGTCGAGCGCCCACACGAACCACAGCGCCATCACGATGAATACCGACACGGGGGCCCACGCGTCCGCGAGCGCATTCGCGACCATCTCGAAGGACGCACGGTCGTCGCCGGCCGCGCGGATCCGCGCGGCGACCGGCTGGCGGCTCCGCAGGATCAGCGCCGATACCATCAGGTGCCCGACGAGCGCGACGGCTTTCAGCAGGGCGACATGACCGGCCTCGCTGAGCCCGAAGCTCGCGGCGATCTCGACAGCGGCCGTGCAGGCGCCGACCACGATCACGATCCGCGCGATCGAACGTTGCGCGAAATCGGCCCACGCATCGCTGATGTGCAGCAACCGCAATTGCCGCGCATCGGGCTGGAAGAACAGCCGGCTGACGATCGTGACGAGCCGGCAGATCACGTAGATGTCGATCAGCGCTTCGAGCGCGGATTCGATCGGGGTGCCCGTCTCTCCGATCGCCGACATCGTCAGGCTCGCGACACCGACGAACACGAGCAGCGGCACGGCTCGCAACGCGAGGCTGACGAGCGCGCGCGGCATCCGGTGCAGCAGCGTGGTGTGGCGGCGCGCGTGGCCTCGGCCTTGTGACGATGCGGGGGCGGTGTCAGGGGCATCGGCGGGATCGGCGACGTCGGGTTTGGCGAGGGTGTCCGGCGGCGCGTCGTCGTCATCGGGCGTGGCGGAGTCCGGCGCGGTGCGGGGCGACGTGTCGGCACGCCGTGCGGCCACTGCGGCCAGCGCGCGTCGCAACAACCGCTTTGCCAACCATTCGACGAAGAGCGCGGGCACGAGCACGGCGACGATGATCCAGAACGCGTGCGCGAGATCCGCGCGCTCGTCGGCTCGCACCAGCCTGTCGTGCCACCAGCTTCCGACCGAGCCGACATCGAGCAGCGAGTGCAGCGACTCCTTCAGCGCGCCGCCGATTTCGGTGGCCCAGCGCGATCCCTGCCGGACGAGCATCGACGCGAGCCCGTTCGACGTGAGCGCGCCCGGGGCCGCGGCCGCCGATGCGCCGCTGGCCGCCGCCGCATCGCTGGCAACGACCGCGGGTGCGCTCAGCGCGCCGA